>JBEKGL010000079.1:0-10316 GCA_050012815.1 Thermoguttaceae bacterium | reverse complement strand
CCGATGAAAAAGTAGAGGATGAGAATTTGCGGCAGAAAGGCCAGCACTCCGCCCGCGCCGCTAATCACGCCGTCGACCAGCAGGCTTCGCAACGCGCCGTCGGCCATGCGGCCTTCCACCCAGGCGCCCAACGCTCCGATTGCCGCCTGGATGGCGTCCATGGCCGGATGGGCCCAGACGAAAACCGCCTGAAACATTACCAGCATCAGCGCGGCGAAAATCGCCGGCCCGGCTACGCGGTGAGTCAGCACCCGGTCGATGTGGTCGGAATACGTATGATGATAATGGCCGGGTTCTGCAATCACGCCGTTTAATACGCGATGGACCCAGTCGTATCGGGCCGAAGTTTCCACGCCCGGTACGTTGCAGCCCGCCGCCGCCAGCCGCCCGCGCGCCAATTCCAAATACTCGGTCAGATCGATATCCAGATCGGCCGAAACCGCGCGCTCCAGATATCCGTTCGAATCCAAGAGCAAGCGGCGGGCCAGAAACGAGGGCATGGGGGTTTTCGTTTCATCCGCGGCGGAAAAAGACTCGCATTTTTCCGCCAACCAGGACGTCTCGCGCTCGAAAACCTGGGGAAATATCGTCTCGCTTGCGCATGGCTTGGCGGCAACCGCCCGGGCAAGGGCGATCTTCAACTCGGCCACGCCCACGCGGCGATGGGCTTGGATGCCGACCGCCGGAATGCCCAATTGCTGTTCGAGCCTGGCGAGATCGATCGCGATGCCCCGGGCTATAACGACATCCAGCATGTTCACTGCCAGAACTGTGGGCAGGCCCAACTCCAGCACCTGGCTTGTCAGATAAAGATTTCTGGCCAGATTAGCGGCATCGACGATGCAAATGACGGCGTCAATCGGCGGATAATCTTTCTGCCGGCCCAAGAGCAAATCGACCGCCACCATTTCATCGCGCGACCGGGGAGCAAGGCTGTACAGGCCCGGCAAATCGACCAGTTCGTAACGCACTCCGGCGAAATTCATGGTGCCGGTCTTCTTTTCCACCGTGGCGCCGGGATAGTTTGCTATATGCTGATGTATGCCCGCCAGCGCGCTGAAAAGCGTGGACTTGCCCGTGTTGGGATTGCCGATCAAAGCGACCGTGATGACTGATTTTGCGGCGGCGGTGGACATTTAATATGATAAGCGGAATTCATATCGCCGGAATCGGTTCGACCAGGACGTGCAGCATGTCGTCGGCCCGCAGGCATATCTTATTGCAGGCCAGACGGATTATGCAGGGATTGCCCGGCCGGAACATCTCGATGCGCAACCCGCCGCGCAATCCAATCTCTTCCAGCCGATGTATGTGGTCCGGATCTCCACGGATACTACGAATGAAGGCGGCTTGTCCGGCGGGCAACTGGTCCAGGGAAATGGTTTTTTTAACCACGAAATTCAATGTGCTTGTAAATGCAGGGGGGGTATTTTAAATGATCGCAATTTAATATCTTGAATCTAAATGGATTCTAATGCCAACGCGGAACCGTGGCAAGAGTATTTAGCGGTAAACAAACGGTTGCCCTGCATATTCCGCGGAAAATTCGGGCGTTAATCATCTAGCTCATTATCGCCAGAGACTCCGCCGCAGTCACTCCCGTCCTTCGGCCACCGGCATAGTAGGCGCGAAAAACCGATGCATGCCGGGGATATCAACCGCCATCAGCGCGCCCATGACCAGGGCGCAGAAAATAACCGACGCCATTAGCATCGGTTCGCGATGCAGTTTTTCGGGCGCTTGCGCGGCGCTGTTCGGCTTAAGGCCGATCCACAAATAGATGGCCATCACCACCGCGACAAGCGGATAGGCAAGAATTAATTCGAGCCGATATCGAACGGTAAACGCCCCTAAAAAGAGCATCGCCGTCGAAGCGTAAAACATAATGGACACCAGCAGCCGATCGGTGTTGTAGAATGCAAAGGAGCGGCGATAGTTTGCAGCAGTCTTCGTATCGTCGATATCGCGTAATTCGGCATAGCGTTTGATTGCCATGAAATAGCAACCGATCATCCAGTAGCTCATTAACAGCGAGGCTGGCGGCAAGACTGTGGTTCCCACCATGAACCAGCCCGCCAAGAGCCTCAAGGGATTGTTGACCGACTCGCTCAACACGTCGAGGTACGGTTTGTCCTTAGAGCGCAGGGGAGGGATATTGTAAATGCAGCCCATCAACCATAGAACTGCCATTGTAATTGCAAATGGAAGCGAAACGGTCAAAGCCAATCCCATGCCCGCCAAAAACATGGCGATCCACTGAACGAAAGCCAAGGGGATGTTTACCTCACCGGTCGGCACGGGGCGACGGCACTTAGTCGGATGCCAGCGGTCGGAGGAGGCGTCCAACAATTCGTTGATCACGTAATTGCTCGAAGCGATGACACACACTGAAAGCATTCCTATTGCTATTGATGTGAAAAAACGAATGTTCAAGCACCAAGGTTCAACCGTCATGGCCGCCGCGACGCCGGGCAAAACAAAGACGTTTTTTACCCAGTGGTCGATTCGGGCGATTTTCAAGTGGCCGGCCAGCGTCGGGCCGGACATGGTGCGAGATGCGATCGCCGCGTTATTTTCGAAACGGCGGGCGATATAATGTTTCCGACGAGTGGTGGTGATCTGTGACATGATTCGCTATCGATCCGTCGATGCGGGGGTGAATGCAACCGCCCATGAATCAAACAGGTTCAATCGTACGCGCCGTTTGTATATCCAACGAGTCAAGGGCATCTTGCCCATCAGGCGATTGAACCACGAAATCGGCAAGTATTGCGACAAACGCTCGGCCACGTAACCTACGGGGAAGAACCAGCAGGCCCGAAACCACTTTACAGGCCGCAACGCCGCAAGATCGGCGGCGACGGTCAAATTTTTACGAGAAAAATATCCCACGTGCGCTAATCGGAAGTGCCACCACTTTCGGCCCAGAATCCTCGCAGCGAAACTGCGTACATCGGGTGTGACGACGAGCAACACGCCTTCGGGTGATAACGCGTTCCGACAATCTGTTAGCAAGATAATGGGATTTGTGACGTGCTCTAGAACGTCCACAAGAAAAACCACATCGAACTTCTGGCCGGCGAGTTTGGGGTGAGGAAAAACTCCTTGCAAAAGCTCCACTTCAAAGCGTTCTTTTCCCAGCCGCACCAAGGGCATGCTCAATTCCACGCCTACGGCCCGAATCCCGCGCGCATATCCTTCTCGCACCAATAGTCCCGCTCCCGCGCCGATATCGAGCATCGACGTCGCCCGCGGCCGCAATCGTATCGCCTGTTCCAGCAACCACTGCATCTGCAAGACGCGAGCATCCAAGGTCTTCTCATAACCAGGATCATCCATCTGAGCATACAGTTCCATTAGATCCTTTATATTGTCATCGTCGGCAAAGATAAAACCGCATTGACTGCATTTCGACAGGCCAAGCGTCATACCGTACCGTTTGTCGGTGATTTGAAGATCTTCTTCACTCAATGGCCGATCTATCCCGCACTCTTTCCAAGGGGAAATGTCGGTCGAACCGCAAACCCAACAGCCGCAAGCAGGCAAATCCGCCATGCGCTTACTCTTGCACTGGGATGTGTAATATGAAGTCGACATCGGCATCATATCTGGATATGATACACAGACATGCCCGATCTCTGCGGAAAAATAATATTCGGCAAAGACGTTTTCCGAAATTGTATCCTTAATAATAACAGGGCGATAAGTGTAGCAATTTAGTCAGTTTGGGGCAAGTTCAGAAAAAGCCCCTTTTTCCCGCCAGATTCAGCTTTTTAGCATTTAGCGGAGCAAGCGGTGACAGCATTTCTAGCCGCTGGGCATGTTCAGCATAACGGCATGCACGGCGAGGGATGGAATGGCGGCTATTGAAGCGTTATGGAAATTAACGCCCAAGACGTTGGGGCTTATCGCCGTTTTCAGCGTCAGCCCACGGCTTTGGCTTTGCGTTGCGGCAGAACTTCTTCTTCGGCTTCGCGGGGCTGGATTTTCAACGTGGCGTTGGGCGGCATGCGGCGCTCGGAAACAATGCCGCGCTTGGTCGTGGAAAGGAATTCGTAAAACAGCGAGGCCGGACCGTAAACATACTCCGTGCGGAGAATTTCCAGGATTTCTTTCCACATCCGGCCGCTGCGATAGATTACGCGATAAGCGTCTTTAATTTGTTGGATTTTGGCCGGATCATAGCCGGAACGGCGCAACCCGACTTGGTTTAAACCCACAATCAGGCTGCTTATGCCATCGACGGTCACGAATGGAGGCACGTCCTGGGAGATGTGGGCTTGGCCGCCGACCATCGCCAACGTGCCGATCCGGCAGAATTGATGAACGCCCGCCGCCCCGGACAAGTATGCCCGATCGCCTATGGTAATATGTCCGGCCAGCATCACGTTGTTGGTCAGAATCACGTTGTTGCCGATATGACAGTCGTGGGCCACGTGTGCATTGACCATCAGCAGGCAATTGTCGCCGATAACCGTGGTGCGATGTTCATCCAAGGCACGGTGGATGGTAACGTTCTCGCGGATCGTATTGCCCGAGCCTATCAGCACCCTGCCCGGCTGCTCGGGAACGTGCACATGTTGAGGCAATCCGCCCAACACCGCTCCGTCGAAGACCCGGTTTCGCTCTCCGAGCGTGGTCCCCTGTTTGATAACCACGTGGTTTTCCAGGATGCAGTCCGAGCCAATGGTCACATGCGGCTCGATCACGCAATAGGGTCCGATCTTGACGCCCGGCCCGATCTCGGCCAAGGGACTGATAACGGCAAGCGGGTGTATGCTCACGGGAGGCACCTTAGTCATTGTGTTACAGGGCATTGCTAGGAAAATTTATCGGTTATTCCGACTTGACCCGTTTGTTCAGATCAAGCGGTCGTAACTGTTTTCCTATATTTGCCAGATACACACACCCCTAATGGGTGGTTTTAGCATTAAGCGACGGGCTGGGGGTAAGGGACAATGGGCCAGAGGCTAGGTTTAGAGTCTTTGTTTGAGGTTTGAGTGCGTTTTGCGCGTATGTTTTATTGCAAATTGGAAATTGCAAATTTCAAATTGCAAATTGAACAATCATAAACACTTGCGTCAATTTGCAATTTGAAATCATTTTGGTTGCGGCCGTCAGGCCGCGCTAGGAGATTTAAATAGACAGATTGCATACTTATGGGTGGTACGCATTAATCGAAAGCCAAAAAAGCACTAAGTTGCGCTTGTACGAAATCGACCTTCCGGTGACAATGCGACACCCTTGGACACTTTGTGACGGCTTTCAAGCCGTTCTACAAACCAGCAGGGTAAATGTTTGGGCCTCACAACTTTGAAGTAATAATTCAGGCTCCGCCTACTGGCGCGGGGCAATAACGTCGCAAGGATTGCGGCGACCAAACTTTACCCAAGCACACGAGGACCTACAGGAGGGAACCGATGGTCTCGTTACATGCGGCCTTCGTGGCCATGTTGTTATCCAATCCCGGGCAAACCGTTTTGTTGGATTTCTATTCCGACTCGTGCGGCCCGTGCCGTGCAATGGCTCCCACCGTGCAGTCGCTCCAAGAAAAAGGTTATCCCGTCCAAAAGGTAAACATCAACCAGAATCCAGCCTTGGCCGCAAAATTCGGCGTGAGCGGCGTGCCGTGTTTCGTGATGGTCGTCGACGATCGAGAGGTCGATCGGGTAGTGGGCAGCACCAGCTTCAGCCGGCTGGAACGGATGTGCAAAATCACATCTACTCCGCAGTCGCGGGATCGTTCGCCCGATCTGTTGGCGCAAAACTCCGCTTTGCCTGAAGGGCCGCCGGCACGGCCGAATGTCTCGCCTGCTTCCGCAAGCTTGCCCGGTTCGTTCTCCGGACGCGAAGATCCAAATGTAATACCCGCTTCGTTCCAGCCGTCCGCCAACGGCACGCCTCCGGAAAGAGGCGTCCCGCTCGACGCCAAACTCATCGCCGCCAGCGTGCGGCTGCGGATCGAGGACCCCAACGGCAATTCCTGCGGTTCGGGGACCATAATCGACGCCCGCGGCGGCGACGCCTTGATTCTCACCTGCGGGCATATTTTCCGCGATTCGCAAGGCAAGGGCCAAATCAACGTGGATTTATTCGGACCGTACGCCGGTCAGCGCGTTATCGGCCAGTTGATCTCCTACGATCTGAAACGCGACGTGGGCCTGCTGTTCGTTAAAGCCCCGGGCCCGATAGCGGCGGTTCGATTGGCCCCGCCCGGTTATCAGGTTCGTAAAGGCGACCGTGTGGCCAGCGTGGGTTGCGATAACGGCAAAGATCCGGCCGTGCGCAATAGCTATGTCGCTTCGTTGAATCGCTATGCGGGACCGTCCAATCTTCAAGTGGCGGGCCAACCCACCGAGGGCCGCAGCGGCGGCGGATTGTTCACCTCCGACGGATTGGTGATCGGCGTGTGCAACGCCCGCGATCCTCAGGATCAGGAAGGTTTTTACGCCGCGCTGGATACCATCTGCACACAGTTGGACGACGCACGCATGGCCTTCGCATACCAGTCGCCTAAAGGTTATGAAGGTTTAAGCCCAACAGCGCCGATGCTTGCGGGGACAAACGCGCCGGCCGTGGCGATGCAGATGCCTCAAGCGGCTTCGGCTTCTACAATACCCAATTTTCATCCCGAAGCTATGCAACAACCGATGGCAGCCGCCGGAACGCCCGCGGCAGGGCTGAATCCCGGCGAACAGGCGGCCATGGATGAAATCCACCGCCGGCTGAAAGAAGGCGCCGAAGTGGTTTGTATTGTCCGTTCGCGGCGCAATCCTCAAACCAAAAGCGAGGTGATTATGCTCGACAAGGCCTCGCCCGAGTTCCTCCAGCAGTTGGCCGCCGAAGCCCAATCTCAACAAGGCCGCCAAGAGACCTCTCTGGAATTACCCCAACCCAAGCAGCCCGCCCTGGAATGGTCGGCCAATCCAAATCCCAATTCCAAAGTTTGGCGACAGGGACAGTGACAGGGAATAGGCGATAGGGTATAGGGGATAGCCTCTGTATTACTCGGTTAATCTAAGCCGAACATCCAAGAAGAGCATAGCGGCTTTTGACTGCTTGGCTTGATATTAATCTTATCCCCTCGATTCAACAGTCGAGTTCGACCAGCTACCCGATTGTCATACAATACCCCCCCACTTTTCGTGATTTTTAGAATTCGCAACAAAATTGTTGACACGCAAAGCGGCGATAGTGTAAAAACCTATTAGATAGTTCTTTTCGGGCATTTATTGAGCCGTTCGATTACGTTCGGTCAATATAAATGAATAAGTGTCTGATAATCCAACTCATTTGTTTTGCACCTAATGGCACTGGCCGCTAGCGAGTTGTTCCTCGTTGGATTTTTCCTAATTTTCTTACATATACATTTACTGAAAAGGAATGTGCAATGATTACACAGCCGTATTATTTGCGTTTTCTGATTATCTTTTCGACGCTCTTTTTATGTGATCATTCCGCATCGGTGATAGCTGCGATTACTGCCTCGGGCGATGTCAATCCTTCCGATCCGTCCACGTGGACTAATGCTACCACCCCATACATTGGGCAGATATCCAACGGCATTGTTAAGGTTGACGCCGGAAGTGGCATTCTTTCCAATGAGGCGTTCATCGGTTACTCGTCTGGCAGAACGGGCGAGGTAACTGTGGATGGTGACGGCTCAACGTGGACCAACAGCTCTCAACTCGTTGTCGGCTATTATGGCAACGGTACACTAAAAATCACCGGTGGCGGCGCGGTCAGCGACACCGAAGTCTCCATAAGCTCTTCATTAAAATCGGTGGGCATGGTAACGGTTGACGGCACTAATTCAAAGTGGACCAATAGCTCCATCCTCGATGTCGGACTATATGGCAATGGGACGCTGATTATTACCGGTGGCGGCGCGGTCAGTAACACCACCGGCTACATTGGCTATTTTTCAAGCTCGGTGGGCACGGTGACGGTTGATGGCACTAACTCAAAATGGACCAACAGTTTCTACCTCGAAGTCGGCTTTAGTAACAAGGGGACGCTGAAAATCACCGGCGGCGGTACGGTCAGCGACACCTCCGCCGACATCGGCTATTCTTTAGGTTCAGTAGGCACGGCAACGGTTGACGGCATCGGCTCAAAATGGACCAATAGCTCGGTACTCTGTGTCGGCTGGATTGGCAAGGGGACACTGAACATAACCGGTGGCGGCACGGTCAGCGACACCTACGGCGACATCGGCTTTCATTCAGGCTCGGGCACGGTAATGGTTGATGGTAATAACTCAAAGTGGACCAACAGCTCGGACCTTTGTGTCGGCAACGGGATGCTACACATCACCGGCGGCGGTGCTGTCACGGCTGCGAATACTATTATTAATGGCAAATCATTGCTGGCGATGGACGTTGGCAACGGCAGCCTGCTCACTGTTAATAACGGTAGCGGCACGATTACTAATAGCGGCACGGTCCGTATCTTGGCCGGGGCTGGCGCTACAGCAGGAAAGGCATATACGCCCATATCTGCGGGCACTTGGAGTGGCACGGGCATTTACCAGGCCATCGGCGGCAAATGGAACGCCACAGATCACACCTTTACAGCCTCCTTTGTGCAAGCGACATTTTCCACCTTGATGCCGATAACCATCAATCTGAAAGACACCCAGCGGGTACTTGCCGTCTTGAACAGCACACAGTATGGGACTGGCTACGGCGACCTGGGTGTAAGTTTCGCCCCAACCACTACGGATACCTTACTCGACTTTAATGCCACGCCCATAAGCGGCCTGCCATTAACCGACCTGCAAACAATTCTTAATGCTAATAACCAAACACTCTTAAGCGGTTGGCAGGTCACGGCCACAGGCGGTTACACGACCGGTGACCCTGCATACCTTTCCTTTGATGTGGGGGCGGGCCGATCCGCAAACGACATCACCGTTTGGCATTACGACGGCGCCGCATGGAGCCAATACGACACCACGGACCTGACCTGCAATGGCGGCTACGCGAGTTTCACTGTGACCGGTTTCAGCGGCTATGCCCTGACGGCTGTGCCAGAGCCGGGCACATTGATACTGCTGGCCTCGGGGTTTTTGATCATGTTAGTCTATCTTCAACGACGCCTTATTAACCGACGCAGCGTCAATACCGTTTAAAGCAACCGGTCCCTACTCGATTGCCCGGCTGCTATTTCTGTGCCTTTTTATTCTGCCTTCCACCTTTTACTCTTGACCTATATTTGATATAGCCATTTTCATCTTTTTACATCCATAGGGTCATGTCGTGATGGTATTAACGTTTGTATTTGCGATAATGAATATATGCCTGGGCTTTGCCCTGGCAATGTATTTAGGATACGGGACGCCGGGATTTAATAAAGATTTAAATAGTGTGGGCATAGGCTCTAATGTGGGCATAGGCTCTGTGCAGACCGTATCGGAATCGGCCTCCAGGGCCTCATCTGCTTCTCCAAGTCCGGCTGACACGGCTAATCAACCATCGCCAAAACACTAGCAAGTCCCTCAAATACCCGCCAATCTAATCAATTTATAACCTATGTTATATATATGGATTTCCCCCCTTCTATAATAGCAGGGCCATATTGTGGTGGTTTTAATATTGATATTTGCAGTGCTGAATATTTGCCTGGGCTTTGCACTGGCAATCTACTTGGGGTCGGGCCTGGCTGGATTTCAGGAAGTCTGGAATGCATTGGTCGGAAGCCGCGTACGTGTGATGTCGGAACCTTCCACACTTGGCTCTAGTTCATATCCAAGCCCGACTGCCGGTACAATCGCGGAACTTTCTCCGAACTCCCCACCAGGGCAAAATACGCCCCCTGGCGCTAAAGTCAATGATGACGACGCTGCCGAATTGCCGGAAACAAGTTCGCCGGAGCATTGGGAACTTGATGAGACATACGTGGAAACGTCGATTCTTCGCCTCAACGTCGCCATGATGAAAAGCGGTTCGAGAGCGAATCAAATCGACTCGAAATTACGGGAGTGCCAGGGCCATTCCGATCCCAAAGTAATCGAAGCTTGCGTGCAATTGCTTCGCCAGGATTGTGTCGCTTATCTGGCGGAACAAACAGAAGCGGCCGAGAAACTTCATAATCGCATCGGCGAGTTCGGCGAACTGAGTGCGCTCGGTGAAGAAATCGAAATGATCAACCTCGAACAGTCGGCCCAGGTGGAAACCACAATCAACAACCTCCAGTACATGGATTTGCACACCGATCCGGAAGCGGCCAATTTGCGTTTGATAGAGGAAATCAAAAATCTCGATATGGCTCGGCATAAACTACGCGACCATCAGGAAGCGGCATTTCTCACCGTC
>JBEKGL010000078.1:0-10390 GCA_050012815.1 Thermoguttaceae bacterium | reverse complement strand
ACAGATTCCCGCCTTTCTCGCCCGGCAAACCGATTTGCTGCTGGCCGCGGCGGCGACCGGCCGGCCGGTGCACGTTAAGAAAGGGCAGTTTTTGGCCCCCTGGGACATGAAATACGTGGTCGACAAGTTGGCCTCCGGCGGATGCTCGAGTGTTCTGCTCGGCGAGCGCGGAACCTTTTTCGGGTACGGCCGATTGGTCAACGACATGCGATCGATTCCGCAAATGCAGGCCCTGGGCACGCCGGTGATTTTCGACGCCACCCACAGCGTTCAAGAGCCGGGCGGATTGGGCGCGGCAACGGGCGGAAATCGGGATATGGTCGAACCCTTGGCGCGGGCGGCGGTGGCCGTGGGCGCGGACGGCCTGTTCTTCGAAACCCATCCCGACCCCGACTCCGCCCCCAGCGACGGCCCGAACATGATCCCACTCGATCAGTTTTCCGCCCTGCTCAGACGGCTCTTGGCCATTCGTCAAGCCGTGGAGAAATTAGCATGAAGAGATTTGTTTTCCTGCTCAATCGGCGTCGGTGTTGGTCTCGGAATATGTGACTTTGTGGAGAAATCGGTATGAAAAGATTCGTTTTCCTGCTGCCGCTGCTGCTGATTGCGGGTTGCGGCGGTTGCCGCGAGCGTGCGGCAACCCCCGGCGGCGGCAATTCCCAATGGCAGGAATCAGATACCAAGTGGCAAGAGGAATTGTTGACTTACGCCGTGGAAAACATAAACCAGATGGAAAAATTCCAAACCCAGGAAACATTTTTTCACATCTTCCGGCAGATTTACTCCTTGCGAGAGGCACTTGCGGATAAAGATAATAAGGCAACGACCGATACAACGGCGGACGCCTGGCCTGAATCCGAAATATTCACACAGATCATCGACCGCTTGAATCAATGGGTCCGGTCTCAACCTCCGCCGGGCGATTGGAAACCCGATCCGCTTGTGCAAACCTTGCCGCAATCGCTCCAAGAACTGCCTTTAGTCAAGGGCCTGGGCGGCTTGGAATTCTCCGCCTTTGACGGGTATGCCTTGCTGGAGTCCGCTTATCTTCGCGACGTCGCGCTTTGGGCCCGGGGCGATGCCCTGGACGATTTATCCCGGGCGAAAAACCTATTTGCCTGGACCGTCCGCAATATTCAACTCGAAGAGGACGACAAAAATAGAATTCCCCTGTTTCCCTGGGAATCGCTGTTTTTTGGACGGGGCACGGCCATGGAACGCGCATGGATATTCATTCTATTGGCGCGGCAACAGGGTTTGGACGCGGTGATTTTGGCCCCGGCCGATGCAGAGGAAAATACACCCGTCGCCGGGGAAATCAAGCCCTTGCACTATTGGTGCATGGCCGTACTGATCGACGGCAAGGCCTATTTGTTCGATCCGCTTTTAGGCCTGCCCATTCCGGGCAAGGACGGCATTCGGCACGACGCCCAAGGCCGGCTCGAAATTCAGCCCGCCGCGTTGGCCGAGATTATAGCCGACCCCGCGTTGCTCAAGCGGCTGGATATTGATTCCCAAAAAACTTATCCGGTCAAGCCGTCCGACCTGCGAAATCTGGCCGCCCTGGTGGAAGCCTCGCCCGCCGATCTCTCATATCGGATGAAACTGATCGAGTCGCGCCTGGCCGGCAAGCAAAAGATGGTGCTGACGGTTTCGGCGACCGAGCAGGCCCGGCGTTGGAAATTGCTGCCCGGCGTGGGCAAGGCTGAACTCTGGCTTTTGCCCTACGAAACCATGCGGCGGCGTTCGCAACTTACCGCCCAGGAAATTGCCGGCCAATTGGGGGAATTCATGCGATTTTACGCCATTCCGAATGCGCCCTTGGCAAAGGGGCGTTTGCTGCAACTAAAAGGCCTGTTTTCCGGCGAGGATGGCACAACCGGGTTCTATCAGACGGCCCGGCCTCCGCTGGAGGAACTGGGAGCCCTGTCGGAACTGCCCTCGAGCCAAGATCTGGACAAAATGAAACAAGATCTGGCAAAAACTAAAAACGACCTGGTAAAGGCAAATAACGATCCCTCGGTCGCGCCTTCCCGATTTCTGCAAAGCCAAAAACAAGTTTTGGACGAGAAAATGGCTGACGTCGATCTGGCCAAAATGGCAAAGAAACTGGAGGATGAATATACCAACATCCTCATAAAAACGCGCCGGTTCAAGTCGGAAGAGGAGAAAACAGCCGCCAAAACCGCCTTCCAGCGGCAGGCCATGCAAATAATGGTGACGAATATTCGATATGGAAAAGAAGACGCCACTTATTGGCTCGCACTGGCGGCCTATGACCGCGGCAATTATAACTCGGCCGAGGATTACCTGTCGAAACGGATTTTGGAAAAGATGCCCGACAGCCCCTGGCGACACGGCACGTTTTTTAATTTGGCCCAAACCGTCGAGGCCGCCGGCCAGATAGAGCGGGCGGCGATGATCTATCAATCCGACCCCAATGCCCCGGACTCCTACGGCCGACTGCTCCGCGCCCGCTGGCTGCTAGAGAAAGATAAAAAATAAATTCCTCCTGAATACAGTATAAATGTGGTGTAAATTGGTTCCTGTTTGGGGGGGCTGGTACTTTTTACGTGGCCTTGTGGATCACTTTGTTTGATATTAGAATAACTGGTTTATATCACTTAACTAGGGATTCTAGCGGGGAAATAACTATATTCATAAGCTGTTTTTCCCGCGTAGAAGTTGGACTCCGAGGAACTGGGCGATGAAAGAAAAAATCCATCCTAAATACATGGTGACCAAGGTTACTTGCGGTTGCGGCAATTCGTTTGTCACCCGCAGCACGATGCCTGAGTTGAAAGTCGATATTTGCAACGTTTGCCATCCGTTTTATACCGGCAAGCTGAAGTACGTCGACACTGCCGGTCGGATCGAAAAATTACAGAAGAAATTCGCCGCGACCGGTTACACCAGTCTGAATCGCGGCAAAAAGGTCGCCGCCGAGGCCGAATCCGCTGAATAGTTAATGCTTTATAATGAATGATGTAAAAAAACATGTATGTTTTTTCGTAGGATTGGTTAATCAGCTTGTTCATCATTCGACATTCAGCATTCATCATTTCTCATGTCTAATCCACTCGAAGAGAAGCTGGAGCGTTTCGAGGAGTTGGAAAAACAACTTGTCGATGCGGAGGTGTTCTCCAATCCCGCCCGGCTCTCGGCAGTGGCCAGGGAACACGGCTCGCTGGCCAAGCTGGCCACCAAGTATCGCCAATTCAAAAAGCTCAACACCCAGATCCGCGAGGCCGTGGAATTGATCGAAGGCGGCGACCCGGATATGCGTGAATTGGCCGAGGCCGAGTTGCCCAAGCTCAAGGAAGAACGCGAAGGATACTGGAACGAGCTTTTGGATTACACCATCGGAGGCGAAGACGCCAATCGAAGCCGCTGCATTTTGGAAATCCGCGCGGGCACGGGCGGCGAGGAAGCGGCCCTCTTCGCCCGCGACCTTTACGAAATGTATCGCCACTACGCCGAAGACAGCCGTTGGAAGGTGGAAATCCTGGACATGAGCCCCACCGAATTGGGCGGATTCAAGGAAATCATCCTGGGGCTGGAGGGCGAAGGCGTTTTCCGCAAGTTGCAATTCGAAAGCGGTGGACACCGCGTGCAACGCGTGCCCGAAACCGAGGCCAAGGGCCGCATCCACACATCGGCCGCCACCGTGGCCGTGCTGGCCGAACCCGAGGACGTGGAAATCGACCTGAAATCCGACGATTATCGCAAGGACATCTTCCACGCCAGCGGACCCGGCGGGCAGCACGTCAACAAAACCGCCTCGGCCATCCGCCTGACGCACTATGAATCCGGAATCGTCGTATCCTGCCAGGACGAAAAAAGCCAGCATAAAAATCTGGCCAAGGCCCTGCGCGTGCTCAAAACCAGGCTTTACGAACACAAACGCGAGGAGGAACACAAAAAACGCGCCGACGAGCGAAAAACCAAGATCGGCTCCGGCGATCGCAGCCAACGGATCCGCACTTACAATTTTCCCGAAAACCGCATTACCGACCACCGCATCGGCCTGACGCTCCACAAACTCGATAATATACTGGCCGGCAATCTGCACCCAGTAATCGACGCACTAACGGAATATCAACGCCAGGAGCAGCGCCAATCGTTCGGCACAATCGATTGATGTACAGTTTTCAGTTATCAGTGGAAAGTGCGGAAAATGTATCGCGAAACCGCAAGTGGTTTCATTGATTAATTCATCCTTCATCCTTCATTCTTCATCCTTCATTCTTCATCCTTTATGTCCTCCTCCGCCCCTTGGACCGTCGGCCGGCTGTTGCAGTGGACAGCCGAGTATCTGAAGTCCCACGGGTCGGAAAGTCCGCGCCTTGACGCGGAGGTTTTGCTGGCCAATGCCTTGGGATGCCGGCGGATCGAGCTTTACACGGCCTTCGACAACGAGCCGGGCGAGGAAGTCCGCGCCGCGTTTCGAGAACTGGTCCGCCGCCGGGCCGAAGGCGCCCCGGTTGCATATCTCGTGGGGCATCGCGAGTTCTATTCGCTCGATTTTCGCGTTACGCCCGACGTGCTCATTCCCCGTCCGGAAACCGAATTGCTGGTGATCGCACTACTCGATCTGGCCAAAACCCGGCCGCTAGGCGCGAAACTGATCATTGCCGACGCGGGTACGGGCAGCGGGATCATTGCCGTATGCGCGGCAAAGCATTTGCCCGGCTGCCGGGTAACGGCCATCGACATCAGTCCGGCCGCGTTGGAAGTGGCCAAATCCAACGCCGAAAAGCACGGCATCCTGGGGCGGATCGAGTTCGTGCAAAGCGACCTGTTCGCCGGCGTCGCGGCTGAGAAAAAATTCGACTTTATCTTAAGCAATCCGCCTTACATCGCTGCGGGCGAGCTAAGCGCGCTGGCCCCGGACGTGAAAAATTTCGAGCCTCGCGCCGCTCTTCTGGCCGGACCGCGCGGAACCGAAGTGATCGAGAGCCTGATTCCCCAGTCCGCCGAGCGGTTGCATCCCGGCGGATATCTTATCGTGGAAATAAGTCCCATGATCCACGACCGAGTTCTTGCCTTGCTTGCAGCCGATGAACGTTTCGAGCCGGCAACGACGATCAAAGACCTCGCTCGCTTGCCACGCGTGCTGCAAGCCAGGAGGAAATGATTAGCCCGGGCACTTGTGTCCGGCGGTCGGGTCTTCCTCCAAATCGTTGCCGGTGTAGATCATGGCACCCAACTGGCACGCAAGCGCGGGCATGGCGCCCAACCGGCGATAACTTGCCGGATGAGGTGCTGGTTAGTCATTAAACACATTTTCCGCGGGTATTGTTAGATTGTTTCGGGAACCGTAAACTTTAAAACTCGCGGGCTCCACGTCGTACGATATGCCGTGTACGCTTCCGTCACAAAATACAAAATGAGAGGCGGCCGCATGGGCGCCGCCGAATCTAGTCGTATACGGCTCTTCTCTTTGGTCGCGGCATGGAGGCAGGAACGTTACGCGATAATTGTCGTTGTTTTGGCCGGTATACATGCTTTCGTTATCGCCGTCGTCCAGTCCGGTTAAATAATTCACCGAACTGATATATTTCTCGCCCGCCATGATTGTATGACTTAGCCCGCGGCGAATATCGATCGGTCTTATCGCGGAACGCTGGTACATAACGCCGTCCTGATACTGCGGACTGGCGGGATTGTCGCCGTCCGGCCATTTGAAAGAAAGAGCATTATCGTAAGACGTGGGGCCTGCCGCGGTGTCGAAATCCGCGTTTTCATTAAAAGATTGCGAACCGCAACAAGCCGCATAATCGCTGCGGGCCAGAACGTTATCATTGGGATCGTTCGAATTGGCGTTGTAAGCGATGAAAGTCCCGGCTATGCCCTTGGGGACTAGTCCGAACGAACGCCGGGAAGGGCAAAGCATTTCTGATATCGGAGTGCGAACAACCGAAACGATGCTGCTTTTTTTAAGTGCCGCCGAAGTTCCTTTACCTGTATTCCGCAGGCCGCTCAATTCCAGGCCTGGGAGAATGTTATATACCCAGCCGCCGGGCTGATTTTTGCTGTAACCTCGGTCCGGATCGCCGACCCACCAAAAACCCCATCCCCCGGTGGGAAAGTATTTCTGCCTGTCCAGATGGTCCTGACACGCCAAACCTATCTGCTTCAGATTGTTACGGCATTGCAGCCGACGCGCCGACTCTCGCGCCGCCTGTACGGCCGGCAGCAGCAATGCGATAAGAATGCCGATAATGGCAATCACAACCAGTAGTTCAACAAGCGTGAACGCTGGCCGTTTTGGTTTTGGAACAGCGAGTTGCTTTTTGCAAATGGACATAAGGCATACTCTCCGACCGATAAATCGGTGCTCAATGGCGGCTATTGAGCGTCAGGTAATAAATGTCGGGATATACACTTGCAGTTGTGGTAAAAACTCCCGCAGCAAGCTCCGGGATTAAACAAAGAATACGACATTTAACATTACATTCAATAGCCTACAACGGATAGTTAATAAATGCAATTTGTAGGCGGATTCTTTTTGTAGGCGAATTCTTTAGAGTGGATTTTCCATAGAGGGAGGGCCTTCATGGATCTTATATCCTTCTGGTATTTCCATTTTGAATAATTCAAGCTCGAATTTTGGATTCCATTTGAATTGGCTTAAAGTGATCGACATACCCGGAAACTTCCTGCCCTTTTCCTCGCTATCGGGAATAATGATCGCAATCTTAGTTGGCATGCCGGTTTTGCGATCGACCCACAGCGTCACTTTTTCTTGCGGTTGATTGTTTTTCGATTCCTTTGTCTGATCAACAATCATTCCCATGAAGTTAAAACGTTTGAGCCGATAGACATCGAGTTTACGGCCGTCGGCTTCTTCCTCGTTGATTTTTTCTGCATCCTGATCTTTCAACTGGCGCAATGCTTCGATGGGATTCGCCATGGTGTGTTTGAATGCTTTAACCATTTCTTTATCGAGATCCCAACGTAAGGCTTGTTTGTTATGGGGATTTAAACCAACGGCTTTCTTATTGGCAAAGTCCGCAATCTGGGTCGACGACCACGCCGTTTCCAAGCGAAATTTATCGCCGTCGATATAAACCTTCTGCTCTATCTCGGGTTGGTTGCCGAATTTTTGATTGATGATAAAACTGACCGATTGGGCCTTCTTCACGTTTTCGAGAACCTGGGCAAAACCGCGGTTGGCAAATCTGTCCAGCAAGAGGAACCATCCCGCGACAAAAATAATCACACTAACCGCGGTGGCGATGCCGCCGTAACGATATAAACGCAACATGAATTTTCTCCTCGATATTGTCCGGATATCATCCGGGGTGATGTTTGAAGTTGTTAGATTTTTTAGTGTGGCGGAAACGATCTGGGGCGATGGCCCGTCGGGAACCGGCGCACTGCGCAACGCGTTTACGGCTCTGGCAAAAATATCTTCCTGCGACTGCATGTCGGGAGTCATATCATATTTCCTCGGAATCCCGATTAAGGGATTGCGCAATCACATGGTTTTTCAATCGTTTCCGCAACGATTCGCGCGCTTTGTTCAATAATTTGCCGACGTTGGTGACCGTTAAACCCATTTCCTCGGCAATTTGCCGATAATCGAGATCACCGAGACATGCCAGACAAAATACTTGTGCCTGACGATGGTCGATTTCGCTTAGTATTCGCCGCAATCGGTCCGCGAATTCACGCTCCTCGGCCGTCTGCTCGGCTCCGATTGCTTTGCTGGGGACGGGCAGATCGTCGGAAAAAAGCTCTCTGTGCGACGTTTCGCGATAACGCCGGCGCAATTGTTCCAAGGCGCGGGCGACGGCAAAACGCCTCAACAAGGCCTCCCAATTCCGCACTGTTTCGCGCTGGGCGAATTTCCACGCGGAAAAGAAGGTGTTCTGAAAACAATCCGAAGCGTCGCCATCATGGTTTAGAAGCCGATAAACGGTCTTCCAAACCATTGGCCCGTGCTGCTTTACCAGGGCGGTCCAATCCGGTTGGTCGAGTACTCTTTGCAAAGGATTTGTTCCTCCTAAAAGATAGTCGCCGCCGGAAAGGATTTTATTACTGGGAGGCAAAAAAATATTGAATATTAAGAGCCACCCTCACCCCAGCCCTCTCCGGGCACCGACCGAAGGTTGGTCGGGAGAGGGAACTGTTAGGATAAGGTTTTAAGCAATAGGCCCTCAAGTAATCGGTTCGATGACCACGGCGGTGCCGTAGCAAAGCACTTCGGTGGCTGATGCTTTGCTGGCCACTTCGGAGGCATCATAACGCAGCCCGACCACGGCGTTGGCCCCGACCTCCTGGGCATGTTGGATCATAAGCTCGAATGCCTGCTGCCGCGTCTGCTCGCACATCTCGGTATAAGCCCCGATCCGGCCGCCGATAATGCTCTTCAGTCCGCCGACAATCCCCTGGGCAATTGTCGGCGCCCGGACGATGATGCCGCGAATTACGCCCTTGTATTCGACAATTTTGTATCCCTCAATGTTGAATGTGGTGGTGACGGGAATGTTCATGATAATCTCCCGGTGAAAATGTTGGTAAAATAAATAAATGTCGAAATCCGAATGACAAATGTTAAAAGAATGTTAAAGTCGAAATGACGAATGTCTAATAAAGGATTTTGTCATTTGACATTTGGACTTTGACATTCTTTCGTCATTAGTGCTTTGTCATTTGTCATTTATCCCCTTATACACATGTTGCATCAGCACGTTTTTCTTCGACGTGACCGGACCCGGATTGGCGTCGTTCTTCAAGATGCCGGCCATCATCTGGAATTTGGCGTCGATGTCGTCGGCATAGTGCACGAGCAGGCTTTCGGGCGTCATGGGCGGCTTTGGCGATCCCCACTCGGGCAGGCGCTGGTGGGCGACGATAACGTGCTCCAGCCGGAGCAGTGTGTCGGCGTCGATTTCCACTTCGGCGGCGGCCTCGCGCACGATGTCGCGTCCCAAGAGCATGTGGCCGATCAGCGCCCCTTCGGCCGAATACGCCGTTGCTTCCGGTCGGCAATCGTATTCGCGCAATTTGCCGATATCGTGCAGAATCGCCCCGGCCGCGACCAGGCCCTTGTTCAAGGGCGGTTGCATGTCGGGATAATAATCGGCGTATTTATCTGCCAGAAACACGGCGGTCCGCGTCACGCTCAGCGTGTGCTCCAACAGCCCGCCCACAAAGGCGTGGTGATTGTGCCGGGCGGCTGGAAAGGCTTTTATTTCTTCTTGATACTTCATTAGTATTGATTCTACCAATTTACGCAAAGCGGGTTGCTCGATCCGCTCGCGCACGATGGCCGTCAATTCGGCGAACATCGCCTGGGGATCGAACCGCGATTGCGGCCGGCAGGCATTGGGGTCGAAACCCTCGGCGGTGTCGGCTTCGACGACTTCGCGGATTTTTCGGATTTCCAATTGCGGCCCGAAATTCGTCTCCCGATATACCGCCCGGACCTTGTAAAACACCCCGGGCGTCCATTGCGCGCGACATTCGGCGGCCCAGGGCGAATTATCCCATATCGGAAAATTCACTTCGCGGTCGCGCCCGCGAAACGTGACTTTGAAATAAGGTTTTCCATTCTTGGCTGTTAGTTCTTCCTTGGCCGTAAGCAGCACGAACATGTCGGCTTCCTGGCCGGGTATGATTTCATCAAGCATAAGAACCGGAACGGCGCGGGTGGACATGGGAATTGGGTTTTCAGTGGTCAGTTTTCAGTTATCAGTTTTCAGTTATCAGTTTTCAGCGGATAGCGCGAAACCGCAAGCGGTTTCATGGAATTATTTATGAATTCTACAGAATCGGCCGCAAACAGGGCAGGGGAGGGGGGGTGTGGTGGCATTGATAAATCTTTTGAAGATTACCCAATCTGCCGTCCGAATGGAAATAAGGCAAGGTTAATAGTACATGAAATTTTCCCGGAGCATGCTCCGGGGCTAAACGATCAATACAACTGACATGGTTATGCCCCGCCGAAAACTATCGCCTCCAAAGCCGCCATCGGCGCAGAGCATGGCGCGGTCGTGGGTGGATTCATTCACGGCATACACCGCGGGCGAATGTCATCTGGCCGAAAACACGGTGGCGGCCTATCGACGCGACATGGAGCGATTTCTCCAGTGGCTTTCGGGCAGGAGCGTTCACAAGTTGACGATTCAAGAATTGGCCGATTACGCCGGGTGGCTCAACGAAAAAAAACTCGCCCCGGCAAGCATCGCCCGGCATCTGGTGTCGCTTAAGGTGTTTTTCCGCTATTTGCAATTGGAGGGCGTTATAACCGACAATCTTGCCGAACTCTTGGGCAGTCAAAAACTGTGGCAACGCGTGCCCAAGGTACTCAGCCCGCAACAGGTAAACCGCTTGTTCGAGGCGCCTGGGCGGGGCGATCCGTATTGGCGGCGCGATCGGG
>JBEKGL010000077.1:0-10442 GCA_050012815.1 Thermoguttaceae bacterium | reverse complement strand
ACGCGTCGTTAGCGAAAACTTAAGCGATCGGATTTTTATCCGCACGGAATCGCATGAATTTTGGCCGGTCTTAAAGTACGCCGACCTCTTTCTCCGCCCCACCCGCACCGAAGGAGACAGCGCTTCGATCCGAGAGGCCATTTCGTTGGGAGTGCCGGTCGTAGCCAGCGATGCCACTTTGCGCCCGAAAGATATCCTTTTATTTTCCAGCGGAAACGCCCAAGATTTAATCGCCAAAACGCGCAGCGCCCTGGCCGACTTGCCGAAGTATCGGCAAATCGCCAAAAACATCCCCGTCCAAGACAATTCCGGGCCGATAATCGCGCTCTTAAAGCAATGCCTGGGGAAAGTTTAGCCCCGGAGCTTGCTCCGGGTGGATTTTCCACAAATGTAAACGTTTGACGCGATATTCTTCCTATTACGGCCAACGTCCCCGCCACCAGGGATTGAACCAGAGGGCGAAACTCATCCAGACCAAGACCAATGCGCCCGATATCGTGAAGGCCAACGTGCCAAACCAAATGGCGATGAACCGGGCCGGATTAATTCGCGGCAATTCGGCTTGCAGCCCCCGCGCATCTTTTCGCCGGGCAAATGCCCGATAAATGGCTAAAAGGATTAGGCTTAACCAGAGATAATCTGTTGGCTGGAAGAACCAGGAATCAAACAATTCCTGCAAAGAAAAGGCCGTGTAACCTATTCCCATAGCTTGATGATATATGGCTGTTTGGTGAAAGTAGATTTCATAATGGAACCAGACAATGGCGACCGCCAACAGAACGAGCATCCATCTTTTTTCATGATAGTATTTGTTTGGATTTTGCCGCCAAATAACTTGCGGCGCAATGGCAAGCGGGTTGTAGTCGGCCGCCATCCGATATGTCAAAATCGTCGTTAATATGAGCATTAGCAGGACAGCCGCGATCCAACAGTGATACGGAGGATGGCTCCCTGCTTCGGCCAAAAACGGTGAAAACTTATGCAAGCCGCTAGTTTTAATCCAAATCACAAATGAGCCGGCAAGGGCAACCCCGGCAATTAACAATCCAGACCATATTAAGCGCCGTTTAAAACCAGCCGACCATTGCCGTGCCAGGCGCGTTAAAATCGCCCAATTGGCGGCAACGATCAAAACCGAAAACAACGACCACCAGAAAAACAGCGATGCATAAAAATTGTAGTGACGAGGGTCAACAGCGGTAAATTTCAACCGTTGCGCCCAATCGATTCCAAGCGTGGCGATGTGCACAAAATGAGGAATGGTTGTATAGTCCATCCATCTTATCAGACAAAACACTACGGCGAGCATTAATGCAAACAATTGCAGTCCGCAGTAAAAATATGAAGGGCGTTTTTCTCGGCGGATATAGGGAACGCTGCCGACAAGAACGAGTAAAAGTAAAATAACTACGGATACTCGAAATGTGCCTGTATACAGCAAAATAAAATCTTCCCATTCCGATAGGGTGAGCGTTCCTCTGTCGATTAGGAAGGATAATAAAACATACATGGCCAATAGCGCCGTAACCGCAATGCGCCAGAATATTTCAAAACGCAAACCCCAGCGCTGCTCGGCGATGAGATCTTTATTGGATGCAAGAGTGTACCGCAGATCGCGGATTTGATAGATAATGCCCAAAACCATCCAAAAGAGCAGAATTGCAAACATTCCGCCGCCCAAGCCGACTTTCATGTCATATTCGTTATTGCCGATCCCCAGCCAACTGTGCATATTACATCTGACTACCGACGCCCCGATGGCCACGCTTAAAGTGAAAATGAACATTCCCCGCAGACTGAATTGCCAACGGTTGTGCGGCGAGGCGGAAGGATTGTCGGGTGATTGAGACATGGATGGCTGGTGTATAATATTTTTTGCCATGCGGCGGCATTTTATTATAATCACTGTAAATCGTTGTTGAAAGCAGAGATTCAACCGTCCCTATAGCACACGGAACGGGAATTTTGTGATGCCATATCTACCCAGCGATGAATCGTTGGGCTATTATCAAATGACCCGACGGGTCATAATATTTGCAAACGAGGAATTCTTAATGCCAGATCGTCCGCGGCAGACGTCGTTGCCTGGTTTTGGGCCGGAAGATGAAAATCCGCCGGCGCTCGATGAAAATCCATCGGTGGAAAAAGAAAATCATCCGGAAGATCAAGCCCTCACCCCAACCCTCTCCGGGCACCAACCGAAGGTTGGTCGGGAGAGGGGAGAGCATGAACAATCCCAACCGCCACCTTCATCCTTCATCCTTCATCCTTCATCCTTCCCCCCGTGTGCCACTGCTGGCTTGCCCGGCAGTGCTGTTCAGCCGGCTGACGCCGGCCGCTCGCCGGATTCTGAACCCCGAACCCTGAACCCTGAACCCTCTTTAATTGGCAAATCGGTTTGGGTGATCGACGGTCATTCGCTCATCCATCAGGTGTTCCATGCACTGCCGGAGATGAGCAGTCCGAGGGGCGAGCCGGTGGGGGCGGTTTTTGGCTTCATCCGGGACTTGTTTTTTCTTATCGAAGAGAAAAAGCCGGACTATTTGTTTTGTGCCTTCGATTTGCCGGGCAAGACCTTTCGATATGCAATGTACGACCAGTACAAAATCCAGCGCCCGGAAATGGACGCCGAACTGGTGCCGCAGATTGCATCGATCCGCCGGGTGCTGGAAGTTCTGGGCATTCCGGCTTTGGGCGTTGAGGGTTTTGAAGCCGACGACGTTTTAGCCACGGTCGCCCGGCTTACCGACGAACTTGGCGGCGAATGTATACTGGTCACCAGTGACAAAGACTGCCGGCAACTGATTACCGACCGCGTGAAAGTTTTTAATATTCGCAAAAACACCTTCATCGACCGTGATGCGCTCAAGGAAGATTGGGGGATCGCGCCCGAGCAAGTGGTCGATTATCAGGCATTGGTAGGCGATGCGGTGGACAACGTGCCGGGCGTCCCGCTCATCGGCCCAAAATTCGCCCGGCAATTGCTGGAACAATTTGGCACGCTTCAGGCCGTGCTCGACCATGCCGGAGAAGTGGCCGGCGCAAAGCGCAAGGAAAATCTGATAAAATATCGCGATCAGGCCTTGCTCAGCCGCGATTTGGTACGCCTGGACTCGCATGTGTCCGTGCCGATTCCCTGGGATGTGCAAACCGGGCGGATTGATCGCCAGGCGGCATTGGCCTTGTTCCGAGAGTTCGGCTTTCGCAGCCTGGTTTTGAAAATCGACGCGCTGTGCAATAAACTCGGCCCTCACCCTAACCCTCTCCGGGCACCAACAGGCACCATGCGAAGCATGGTCGGTTGGTCGGGAGAGGGGAGTTTTGAGAGCGGCCCTCACCCCGGCCCTCTCCCAGTGGGAGAGGGGACAACACCAACGTATCACTTGGTCGATACTCCCGAGACATTCGAGGCTTTCTTATCGGAATTGAAAAAGCGGAAAACAATCTCGTTGGATACGGAAACCACGAACAAATCGCCCCGCTGGGCCGAGTTGGTGGGGCTTTCCTTTGCCTGGGATGAAAATGAGGCCTGGTATCTGCCGGTCCGATCGCCACCGGACCAACGGCATCTGGATTTGCAAACCACACTAAGCGCACTTCGGCCGATGCTGGAAAACGCGGAAATTCGGAAGATCGGGCAGAATCTGAAGTACGATATCATCGTGTTGCGCGGGGCGGGCATAAATCTTGCCGGTACGGCATTCGACACCATGGTGGCAAGTTATCTGCTGGATGCCGGGCAACGAAACCACAACCTCGACGATCTGGCCCTGGATTATCTTGGGCACACGACCATCAAAATCAGCGAATTGATCGGCTCGGGCAAGAATCAAAAGCGGATGGACGAGGTCCCTGTCCGTCAGGTGGCCGATTATGCCGGTGAAGACGCCCTGTTGCCGATGCGGCTCATCGCGATTCTGGCCAAAAAACTGGACGAAAATCTGTTAAGCGACCTGTTTAAAAATGTGGAACTGCCGCTGATCGACGTGCTGGCGGAAATGGAATACACGGGCGTTAAAGTGGATGTTGCCCAGCTTGCCGAGTTGAGCGGAGAATATGGCCGGCGTTTGCAGGAATTGAAACGGGAAATACACGCCTTGGCCGGTCACGATTTCAACATTGCCTCGCCCAAACAATTACAGGAGGTTCTTTTCACGGAATTGAAACTACCGATTGTAAAGAAAACCCCCAAAACCGGGCCCAGCACCGATGCCGAGGTCTTGGAACAGTTGGCCCCCCTGCATCCGTTGCCGGCTAAGCTTTTGGAATATCGCCAGTATGCGAAACTTAAGAGCACTTACGTCGACGCCTTGCCGGCGCTGGTTCATCCGTCAACGGGCCGGGTCCACGCCTCGTTCAATCAGGTGGTGGCGGCCACGGGCCGTTTGAGTTCCTCCGATCCGAATCTGCAAAACATCCCGGTGCGCACCGAGATCGGCCGGGAAATCCGTTCGGCTTTTATACCGGGCGAACCGGATTGGACTCTGCTGGCGGCCGATTATTCGCAAATCGAACTGCGAATTTTGGCCCATTTTTGCGGCGACCAGCGGTTGTGCGAGGCCTTTGCCCGAGATGAGGACATCCACGCCCGGGTAGCCGGCCAGGTTAATAACGTCCCCCTGGAGCAAGTGACCCCGAAAATGCGCCGGGAGGCCAAGGCGGTGAATTTCGGCGTGATTTACGGGCAAAGCGCCTTTGGACTCGCCCGGGCGTTGGGCATCGAGCAAGAGGCGGCCGCACGATTTATTGACGGCTATTTCCAGGGGTATCCCGGGATAGAAGAATTTCTTGAGCAAATACTGGCGGAATGCGCAAAAACCGGATATGTTAAAACCATCCTCGGACGGCGGCGGGCGATCCAAGGCGTTCGTCCCAACGCCGGCCGGCAAAGGAACCTTGCCGAACGAACCGCCATCAACACGGTCATCCAAGGCTCGGCCGCGGACCTGATCAAGCTGGCCATGATCGCAATTCACCGGCGGCTTAAAAGCGAGGGCCTTCCGGCACGGATGTTACTGCAAATCCACGACGAGTTGATCTTTGAAGTTCCCTCCCAAAAGCTTTCCACTTTGGCCGCGCTCGTTTCTGATGAAATGGCCGGCGTGTGGAATTTAAAAGTCCCTTTAAAGGTCGATCTCAAGGCCGGTCCCAATTGGGCCGACGCGGAGAAACTATAAGTAATGATGAATATTGAATGATGAATCTTGAATAAAACCGCTTGCGGTTTCGCACCGCACTTTGCCAACCGAAAACTGAAAACTGTAAACTGATAACTTTTTCATGAAAATCATCGGCCTGCTAGGCGGCGTGGCGAGCGGCAAGAGCATGGTGGCCGGGCAATTGGCTTCCTTGGGCGCAAAAACTTTAAATGCGGACGAAATCGGACATAAAGTCTTGCGGCAACCGGAAATCGAGGCCGCCGTACGCGAACGTTGGGGGGATGCGGTGTTCGGCGCGGACGGGCGGATCGATCGCGGCCTCTTGGCCCGGACCGTTTTTGCACCCCCTCCGGACGGACCGCCGGACCGGGCATATCTGGAACAGTTGACTCACCCGGAAATTATACGCATAATAAAGGAGCAGTTGGAGGCATTAGCCCCCTCGGCCGTTAAAGCGGCGGTGATCGACGCGCCGCTGCTGGCTGAGGCCGGTTTGGATAAACTTTGCGATAAACTGGTATTTGTCGACGCCCCGCCCGAGGCGCGATTTGAGCGCGCCCTGGCCCGGGGGTGGAGAAAGGAGGATTTTGCGGCCCGTGAGGACGCACAAAAATCGCTGGATTTTAAGCGCAAGCATGCCGATGTGGTAATAGACAACTCCGGTTCTCCGGAACAAACTCAAGCGCAAGTCAGGCGCTTGTGGCAAACCCTTATCAGTTGAATCCCGCCTTTCGTTATTTTCCTTTCCCCGCCTTTACTGCTTGATTTCCTTTTTCCCATTTAATAAACTAAGGATATTACCCCGCCGCCGGCGCCTTCAGCGCGCCGGCCCATGTTTCCTATCAGGAGTTGCGATCTCATGTCCACGGAACAAGATTTCAAATCACAAGAGGATGGTTTCACTGAGCAAAAAACGGAAGAAGACGCAAAGCCGTCGGTTCCGGGCAAGGTGAAAAACTACAACGACTATCATCTCGACGACGAGGACGATCCGCTTTCGCTGGCCGAGGAAATCGCCGCCGACATGGTTGCCGGCAGGGAAGACATCCACGCCAAGTACGAGCAGATCAAGCAGTCGGGCGATACGCACATCGCCGAATTGCAGCGGATGTCGATGGCCGAACTGATAGAAGAAGCCCGCAATGAAAAACTCACCGATTACGCCGGCATCAAGAAGCAGGATTTGATATTCAAGATACTCAAGGAACGGGTGAAACTCAACGGATTGATGTACGGCGAGGGGACGCTGGAGATTCTGCCCGACGGTTTCGGTTTCCTCCGCAGTCCCGATTACCATTACCTTTCCTGCCCGGACGACATTTACGTTTCGCCCAGCCAGATTCGGCGATTCGGGCTGAAGACCGGGGCCTGGGTATCGGGTCAGATCCGCCCGCCCAAGGAGAACGAGCGTTATTTCGCCTTGCTTCGCGTGGAGGCGATCAACTGGGAAGACCCCAATATTCTTTCCTCGAAAATCTTCTTCGACGACCTTACGCCTTTGCACCCGGACAATCGGATCCGCATGGAGACCACGCCCGACGAGATTGAAATGCGCGTGGTGGACATGATCGTGCCCATCGGATTCGGGCAGCGCGGATTGATCGTCAGTCCGCCCAGAGCGGGCAAAACGATCCTCATGCAAAAAATGGCCAAGGCGGCGCTAATAAATTATCCCGACCTTTACGTTTTCATGCTGCTTATCGACGAACGCCCGGAAGAAGTTACCGACATGGAGCGTCAGGTAAAAGGCCCCAACTGCGAGGTGATAAGCTCCACTTTCGACGAGAATTCCGCACGGCATATCCAGGTGGCCGAAATGGTCCTGGAAAAGGCCAAGCGGATGGTCGAATACGGGCGGAACGTGCTGATTTTTTTGGATTCGATTACCCGTTACGCCCGGGCCTGGAACGCCGAGTGCCCGAGTTCGGGCAAGCTGCTCTCCGGGGGCGTGGACGCCAACGCCCTGCAACGCCCCAAGCGTTTTTTCGGGTCCGCGCGGAAAGTCGAGGAAGGCGGATCGCTTACAATCATCGCCACCGCGCTGGTCGAAACCGGCAGCCGCATGGATGAAGTGATCTTCGAGGAATTCAAGGGCACCGGCAATCTGGAAATTTTGCTCGATCGCAAGCTTGTGGATCGGCGGATTTGGCCGGCCATCGACATTAACCGCTCCGGCACCCGCCGCGAAGAAATGCTCTTGGATCCCGAGGAACATCGGCGAATTTGCATTCTCCGCCGCGTTTTAAACGACATGAATCCTCCCGACGCCATGGAACTGCTCGTCGGCCGCCTGCAAAAAACCAAGAGCAACGGCGAGTTCTTGATGAGCATGAATATGAAATCGTAGGGATTGGGGATTGGTAATATGTAAAGCCGCGACCAGTGGTCGCGCTCTGCTTTTCGCGGGCTCTGGCGGTTTTGGACCGTTTTGATAAAATAGGTTTTGCCACAATGACCTGAAACGGAGGTCCCATGAAAAACACTCTCTATTATGGCGATAACCTGGAAGTTCTACGGCGCTATATTCCCGACGAATCAGTGGACCTGATTTATTTGGACCCGCCCTTCAATAGCGATCAAAACTATAATGTCTTATTTGCCGATCAAAACGGCAGCAGTTCCGCCGCCCAAATACAGGCATTCGAGGATACATGGCATTGGGACCAAACGGCCGCGGCGACATATCAGGAAGTGGTGGAAGCCGGTGGCAAAGTATCGCTGGCGATGCAGGCATTTCGGCAAGCCCTTGGCGATAACGACATGCTCGCCTATCTTTCCATGATGGCCCCGCGTCTGGTGGGATTAAGACGCGTTCTGAAACCTACAGGAAGCATTTATCTTCATTGCGATCCCACGGCCAGTCATTACTTGAAATTTCTTATGGATGCCATTTGTGGGCCGGTATGTTTTGGAAACGAAATTATTTGGCAGAGAACCAATGCAAAAGGATTGGCATTTACCCGATTTGCGAGAAATCACGATGTTATTCTCCGCTACACTCGTTCGGAAAAATGGACTTGGAATCCGTCATATACGGCCCATAATCCTGATTATATAAAGCAGTTCTACAAATATACGGATGCCGATGGTCGGCGTTATCGACTGGCGGATTTGACCAATCCCAATAAAAACAGGCCGAATCTTACCTATGAGTTTCTCGGCGTTGCGAGAGTTTGGCGATGGACTAAAAATCGCATGGAAGATGCTTATCGTGAAGGCATTGTCGTGCAAACAAAACCGGGCGGGGTTCCGGCGCTAAAACGTTATCTCGATGAACAAGAGGGCACGCCCATAGGTGATGTTTGGACGGATATTCGCCCCGTTCAATCACAAGCCGCCGAACGATTGGGTTATCCCACGCAAAAACCGGAATCTCTTCTTGAACGCATAATAAATGCAAGCAGCAACAAGGGCGACGTTGTGTTAGACCCTTTTTGCGGTTGCGGAACGGCTATTTCCGTCGCTCAAAGACTTGACCGGAAGTGGATAGGCATCGATACTACTCATCTGGCCGTCACACTGATGAAACATCGGCTAAAAAACGCCTTTGGTCCGGAGATTAGCAAAACTTTTGAGATTATCGGGGAACCGCTAGATCTGTCCGGTGCAAAAACCTTGGCCTCGGACGATCCCTATCAATTCCAATGGTGGGCCTTGGGATTGGTCGGCGCAAGACCGGTGGAACAGAAAAAAGGCGCTGATAAAGGAATAGACGGCCGCATTATTTTCCATGACGACGCCAAATCGCAAAAAACTAAACAAGTAGTCATATCCGTTAAATCGGGCAACATACAAGTTTCGCATATACGCGATTTGCGTGGCGTGGTCGAACGAGAACATGCGGAAATAGGATTATTGATTTGCCTGAATGATCCCACATTTCCCGTGCTAACCGAGGCCGTCGGAGTTGGATTCTACGAATCTCCTTGGCATACAAAACATCCAAGAATCCAGCTTCTCACCATCGAGGAATTACTTGCGGGTAAAACGATAGATATTCCCCCATCGCGTGACATGCGAACTTTCAAAAAAGCGCCCAAGGCGAAAAAAAAGCCTTCGGGCGGAATGCAAAACATGTTTTTTATTCTGAAGTCGATATAGTATCATGGTTAAAGTTTTTCAAGGAACGGCGGCGAGCGCCAACGGCCGGTTTGCCATTGTAGTTTCGCGATTCAACGAATCGATCACCTCGCGCCTGCTGGAAGGCGCGATAAGCACCCTTGAGGCGCATGGCATGGGCGATGAACGCATCGACGTGGCCTGGGTGCCGGGAGCGTTTGAAATCCCCACCGTGGCCGGAGAACTGGCCGCCAGCGGACGCTACGTCGCCGTGATTTGCCTGGGGGCCGTGATCCGCGGCGAGACCACGCACGATCAGCACATCAACCGCGCGGTGAGCAATACTTTGGCCGAGATCGGCGTGCATTACGGCCTGCCCGTCATCTTCGGCGTGCTTACCTGCGACACCCTCCAGCAGGCCGTTGCCCGCTCCGGCGGCTCTACGGCCACAACGGGCAAGGATCAGGCCGATAAACGCATCGGCAATAAGGGCGTTGATTGCGCTAAAGCCGCCCTGGAAATGGCCGATTTATTGGCCCAATTAAGAAAAGAATTTAAATAGTGGTTAATGAGGGGTGGGCAGTTTACTGCCCACTTTTCGGTAATGAGGGGTGGGCAGTTTACTGCCCACTTTTCTGATAATAAGTGCGAAACCGCAAGCGGTTTTCTTGGTATAATCGGCATGTATTATTCATCATTTGTATTCATCCTTCATCCCTCATCCTTCATCCTTTAAAAAATGTCTCGTCGCAGCAAAGCACGGCAGGTGGCGTTTCAGGTCCTGTATCAGGACGATCTGAATCCTCGCTCTAATCCCGCGGCAAGCGACGAACTGATCGAAAAACTTTTACATTCCGCCGAGTTGGCCGAATTTTCCCGCAGCCTGGTTTCAGGCGTGCGCCGTCATTGCCGGGAGATGGATAAGCTGATCGAACAAGTGGCGGAGAATTGGAGCCTCAAGCGGATGGCCGCAACGGATCGAAATGTTTTGCGATTAGGGGCCTTTGAAATCCTGCACACCGACACTCCGGACCGCGTGGCCATCGACGAAGCGGTGGAACTTGCCAAGCGTTTCGGCACCGCCCAATCCGCGCAATTCGTTAACGGAATTCTCGACAAGTTAATGCATACGAATAAAAAGGATGAAGGCGTAATGATGAAGGATGAAAATAGCCAACAGTGAGGGGTGGGCAGTTTACTGCCCACTGATAACTGATAACTGAT
>JBEKGL010000076.1:0-10997 GCA_050012815.1 Thermoguttaceae bacterium | reverse complement strand
CCGGGGACAATTCCAAGGCCTTCGCGGCGGCCTTCATGGCCTCCTCTTTGGGATCGATGTCTTTATCAGTGGCCTGTTTGGCCTCTTCCTTGGAATCGATGCTTTCCCAATAAATTCCCAAATAAATGTAGGCTTTCGCCGAGTCGGGATTGTTTTTAACCAGATTTTGCATGCAATTGTATGCATCTTTGGGTTTTTCCAGACCTTTACGCAGCAGGTTGGCCAATTGCAGATAAGTGTCGATCTGTTTCGGCGAATATTCGATGGCCTTCTCGAAGGATTTCTGGGCTTTTTCGTATTCGCGGGTGGCCGCTTCACATTGCCCCGAAAGCTGCAGCAACTCGGGATTATCCGGAGACTCCTTAAGCAAGTAGTGTACGTGCTCCAGCGAGTCGTTGAAACGCCCTCCCAGCATTAGCAGGCTGATAAGTTTCCGCCGGGCCTTATTACGCGTTTCATCCTCGCGGACCACCTTGTCGAGCCAATAGTATGCCTGGTCGAATGTTATTCTATCGACAACATGATCGGCTTTGAGTGTACCCAACTCTTCCATCCTATCCAGGTCGTGCGGCCTGAATGAGAGAAACCATCCCAGGTTTTTCATCTGCTTATCCAGCGCTTTTGCCTCTTCCTCCGGCTTTTTATCCTTTTTCGCATTCTCCACTTCTTGCTTGGCGAGATCGGCTTGTTCGATGAAGAAACCGGCGTTGCGATACTGTTGAATGTAGTGAATAAAAAAGACGCCCGTGCCGCCTACAATTATGATCACGAGCAGAATAACCGCCAACCGCACATTTAAAGTCCTCACGAGTTCACCTCGCTGAAAATAGTTACCGTGAAAAAAAGGGAATACCTAAACTGCTATTATACAAAATATTTCCGTCCGGCACTTGCCCGACAATCGGAAAAAGTATAACGACTATGATTGATTTGCATACAATTAGCTAGAGGCTACGATGAGCTGGGAACTTCAAGAGTTTCATTCTTTCGTATCATTCGTAAGAGGAAAACCGCAAGCCAAAAACAGGCGAAACCGATGGCAACCCCGCCTAAATCTTGAAAAAAATCCGCCCATTCCGTGGTCCTATGCGGGATTAATCCCTGTATGATTTCGGTTGCTCCCCCGTAAATCGCCAATAACAGTAGAATACTCCATCGGGGCAAGGGCAAACATGCGGTAAAAGTTAGTAAAGATAAAACGGTAAAACTGAGTATATGGGCAAAGGGCATCAGTATTTTTAGAAGCTCGGGCACATTGCCCGAGGCGCCAATCCAACGTGTGGGATCTTGGCTTAATAAAAGAATAGATAAGTATATCCAATAAACAACGAAAACTATTCTCATAATCATTATTACGTAAAAATGCTTGAACACTTCTAATTATTCAATGAAAATGCGGGTGTAGTCCTTGGAAAAAGCCTTTTTAGATTATAGCACGTAACATCTACGTGCTGAATATATAGTGTGTTCATTATTATTATTGCACTTATAACGATATTTCCAATAAAAAATGGCAAGCCTGCCGAAGACTTGCCATTTGTTGATTTTGTCTGAGTCGCCAAAAAGGCACTGCCCGGGTTGGGGGGCGACCTTATTTATTTCTCCGCCAAATACCCAAGCCCAAGGCTCCAATTAAAAGCATAATCAAAGTGCTTGGCTCAGGGACGTTAACCGTAGCGACCGCTAGATTTACACCGACTCCCTTTTCAATAAGTGCCGCACTATCGGCATCGGACGATGCCGTCAAAGTGTTGGTGATTGATAAAGAAACCTTGGTTGCATATCCGGTTGTATAGCCCTTATCCCTAATTGCATCGGTTATGTCGAAGTCCAGAATGCCGGACCAATTCGTCGTGATGGATTTGCTATCAGTCGCCAAGTTAAATAGATTATCGAATTGGGCGCCTGAGAGGTTGGGGACGACGACGAATGGAGAGATGGATACGCCATTGATTTCCTCTACTGTGATCCATCCGATGGCTTTGACTTCAGCCGATGGATCGGCAGTTAAAGTAATACGTGCCAGAGTATAATCACCGAGTTCAGAGAATTTAATCTCGGAAATTCCCTGGGTATTGTTTTTTGCATTAATGGTCATCGAGAGAATGCTCTTGGCCAGATCGAATCCGTTCCCCGTGGAGGTAGCCTTAAACGATAAACCCGGAAACCCAAGCGAATCGCTTCCCGTAGGCTGGCCGAAGACAGGTGTTGGGTCCGATGAAGTCGGAATCGAAAGACGCGTGGTGTTTTCTTGGATATCCGTGTAATTTACATGGGCCCCTGGTACATCGCTGTAAGAAATAAGGGTCCCATATACCGACGATGAGATAATAGGCAGTACACACAAACTTAGAGCGCAGAGTATTATCCCTCTTAGTTGATTGTAAACTCGCATCGCTGCCTCCTGGGGGGTCAGGCCCGGTTGATTATTGCACAATGATGTTAGTAAATGCCGATAAAACGCAAACAAAAACTCAATTGCTCAAAAATGCTTTTCTCGTTGGTTTCAAACCGACCAAGAAAATGGATTTTCTTCCGTTTCACTAAATGTGTTGCTGGATATAGACGCTATTACGTATGATGCGGAAATATTATTAGTCTGTTTACACCCGGCTGGATCGTAACTCTCGAGGGCCGATGAAGATTTGAAAGCGAAATTAGAAAACCAAAGCGCATCACTAGCCACGCCCTGAGCGGATTGAGGCAAAAGTTCCGAAGAAATCGGAGACGAGTAAAGGGCCGGTTCTTCTTGAATGTTTGCGATATCTACGTGGATAACAATAACCGGCGTACAAGAAAAGACAATTCCGAAAGTCCGCGAAAGATTATTCTGCATTGCGCATATCACAAGCGCACAGAATAAGGCCGATTTCGCCGAACTTCGAATTCGCACCGCTGCCTCCTGGGTATTTATGCCCGGGCTAGGGATTATCTTGCGGAAACGCTAAACTCCCCTGATTCTACATAAACTTTTCAGTCTGTCAAGCATTTGCTAAGCATAATTGGGAAATTTTATATTCCCAAACGGGTGGCTGATCCGGGGGGGTGTAAATGTGAGAACATTGCTTTGCTTGGCTGTTAAAAATGCTTTTACCCCCCGAAATTCAAGGTTTTATGGCCATTATTGTGGTCTTTGAATGCAAAGATCACTAAATTTATTGATATTTCATATCGAGCAAACTTAGCAAATACTGCGAATAACTATTGTTATACTCACCGGCTAATCGACGAAGTTGATCGGCTTGAATATAGCCTTTATAAAAGGCGATTTCTTCGATGCAGGCGATTTTCAGTCCTTGGCGTTCCTCGACGGTTTGCACGAAATTCGACGCCTGTAGAAGTGAGGTTTCCGTGCCTGTGTCGAGCCAGGCGAATCCGCGCCCAAGGCGTTCGACGTGAAGCTGTTTACGTTCCAGGTAAATGCGATTGACGTCGGAGATCTCCAGTTCGCCACGATCGGAAGGCTTCAGATCGGAGGCTATCTCGACGACTTGGTTATCATAAAAGTAAAGTCCGGTAACGGCGTAGTTGGATCGAGGCTTTTCGGGTTTTTCCTGGATTGAGACCGCTACGCCCTGTTGGTCCAACTCGATAACCCCATATCGCTGGGGATCTTTCACGGCATAAACAAAGACGGTGGCTCCTTGTGATCTATCGGCGGCGCGGACCAAGCCGGCTTGAAATCCCTGACCGTAAAAAATATTATCGCCCAGGATCAATGCCACGTTATCGGAGCCGATGAACTCTTGACCGATGATGAAGGCTTGAGCTAATCCTTTTGGTTCAGGTTGTATAGCGTAACTTATGGAAATCCCCACTCGGCTGCCGTCGCCCAACAGACACTTGAAATTGCCGATGTCCCGGGGGGTCGAAATCAATAGTATGTCGCGAATTCCGGCCAGCATCAGGACCGAAAGGGGATAATAAACCATCGGTTTGTCGTAAATGGGCAACAGTTGTTTGCTAACTGCGCGAGTAATGGGATGCAAACGGGTGCCTGCCCCGCCGGCCAAAATGATTCCCTTGGAAAAGTAACCTGTTGGCGCCATGAATCTTGCCTTTAAGTAACGGCCAATCCGAGCCGCTCTCGGCGATACGCGCCGGAGCTAATGCGTTTGGCCCACTGGGGATGGTCCAAGTACCATTGGACCGTCAGCCGGATGCCCGATTCAAGGTCGAATTGGGGCAGCCAGTTTAACTCCTTACGGATTTTAGCGGCATCGATGGCGTAGCGCCGGTCATGACCGGGACGATCCTCAACGAAGGTGATAAGAGACGAACAAGGCGCGTGCGACAAGCCTGGACTTAACTCGTCGACCACGCGGCAGATCGTCTCAACGAGTTCCAAGTTGGTTTGCTCGCAGTTGCCGCCGATATTGTAGGTTTCGCCCAGCCGGCCCTGGTTAAGAACCAGCCAAAGCGCCCGGCAGTGATCCTCGACAAACAGCCAATCGCGCACGTTTTTTCCATCGCCGTACACCGGCAGGGGCTTGCCTTCCAAGGCGTTAAGGATCATCAGAGGGACGAGTTTTTCCGGAAATTGATATGGCCCGTAATTATTCGAACAATTGGTCACCAAAACAGGTAATCGATAGGTGCGGAAATAGGCCCGGACAAAATGATCGGCCGCCGCTTTCGAGGCCGAATAGGGCGAACTGGGATCGTACGGACTCGACTCGCTGAATTGTCCCTGCGATCCTAGCGATCCGAAAACCTCGTCCGTGGAAACGTGAAGAAATCGGAAAGCCTCGCGTCGGGCCGCGGGCAGATGAGCCAGCCAGCGGCGAGCGGAGTCCAAGAGGTGAAAAGTTCCCTGCACGTTTGTCCGCACAAACTCGGCCGGGTCGTCGATCGAGCGATCCACATGCGATTCCGCGGCAAAATGAACGATGGCGTCAGGCTGGTAATCCTTGATTATTTGATCCACGGCCTGACGATCGGCAATATCGCCTTGAACGAAGCAATGGTTGGGATGGTGGAGGTAAACGTCAAGCGAGTCGAGATTGCCGGCATAGGTTAATTTGTCGAAGTTCAGCACCCGGACTTGCCATTGACTAAGGCATTGCCGCACAAAGCAACTTCCAATAAACCCGGCTCCTCCGGTAACGAGGATGGTTCTCATAAAAACCCAAACCCCTCCTTTGTGGTAGAATCGCCTCCACAGATGAACGATCCGTTACATAACCCCTTAATGCCACCGCTATTATGCCGAGGATGCTATGCAATTGCAATAACTTACAACCTCAGTAAGTCAAGGAAGATGATTTATCTGACATTCATCAATGGCGTATTTACACCCCTGGTTATGTATCATGGGGCTAATGTGGCGATTTGGTTGCATTTTTTCACCATCGATGTTGACAAAAAAGATATCCATTCATTCAGCGGCAAATCTTGGCGGATGGTACAAACTGGTATATATAACTTACGTAAGACATTATCTGCAAATGACTTGAGAAAATTCGTCACTAGAAAAAATTCACTCCTTGGCATATCTTTTGCTTAAATGCAGAGGCATCCCTAAAATGTAATGAAAACAGAGGTTTAAATAAAAAAGTGTCTTGTAAGAATTAAGTCAAATATACTGCTTTTGTGGGTTGTACTTTTCATTTTTTTTACTCTTACTAATCACCGCAGGTCCGGATGTTGACATTTTGAGAGGTAACGGTCAAGCTGAAATTGTCGTCCAGTGGCCCCGATGTTTTGAAATCTTCAAAATCCGTATACCTCGACGAAAAATGGGGCAAAACCATTAAAAGGGATCGTCAACTCGCATGATTACCAATACCAAGATTAACGAATGGAAGACCGCCCTGCGTCAGCCCCAGGTCTTAGTTATCGGGCTCGTATTAATAGGCTTCTTTCTCCGGTTCTACTACGAGACAATTAATGATTTGATTCATACCTATTGGAAGGATCCGGATTACGTGCATGGTTTTTTCGTTCCGCTGTTTTCTTTGTATTTATTGTGGTATCGTCGAGATATGCTGCCTTCAGTTCCCCAACGGGGCAGTTGGTGGGGATTGGTGTTTTTTGGGTTTTGGGCATTCATCGTTTGGTCAGGGGTGTACTTTGCTTACACATGGTTTATGCCCTTTTCCATTGTACCGTGTCTTGCCGCAATCACGCTTTTCATCGGCGGATGGCAGGTCTTCCTTTGGGCCTGGCCGGCTATAGTATTTTTATTCTTTATCGTGCCGCTGCCTGGTCTTCTGGCTAGTGATTTAAGCGGTCCTTTGCAAAGCATTGGGACCCATGTAAGCGTCATTGTGACCCAAACGTTGGGTATTCCATCGATAGCACAGGGAAATCAGATCATCCTCCGCGATCCGCCGCCTTTGGGGGTAGAGGAGGCGTGTAGCGGAATTAAAATGTTGATGTTGTTTTTCACCCTCTGCGTCGGCGCCGCGTTTATCATGCGTAAGCCGGTATGGGAACGGGTGTTAATTGTCGTCAGCGCACCCCCGATTGCCGTGCTTGCCAATGTTTTTCGCATTACCCTGACGGCGATACTTTTTGAAATGGCTCACCAATGGCCTTCGCTCGTCAGCAGGGCATTTGCAGACAAAGTGTTTCATGATTTCGCCGGTCTGCTGATGATGCCGGTGGCATTATTGATTTTATTGGGCGAGATGACCCTGATTTCTAAGTTAATGGTGCAACCCGTGAAGGATCGGAGCGTGGTGGTGCGGGAGACTTCACGCGGGTTGCTGGGGATGGGAATGAAAACCGAGAAGGAAAAACGCGGCGGATCCTAGGATGAGACCCGGAAACCGTGCAAGGCGAAGACCGATATCGCCCAGGTGGGCATGAATGAAAGCCAATGAAATTGAAATAAATAAGTCTACAAAGAACCAATTATAATCTAACCGCGTATGTTTATACTACTTGCCCGTCTAGTTAAAGCACGGACAACTGGTGAACCTCAAACTGGAGAAGAGATTTATGTCGATAGATGAAAGGCCACTATTGTCTGAGGATCAAAGCAACATCCAAGCCTTGGCCCTAACTCAGGCAAGCACGCTTTCACAACCTACCGGATTGTCGGCACGGCATACCCAAGATGTCGTGATTCAACCCAAGGCCGCCAGCGACTTGGCAACTTATTTACATGCCTTCCGGCGAAATTGGCTGTTGGCTATGGCATTGGGGGTGTGTTTTAGCACCGCTGCGGGCCTGGCCATCTGGTTTGGGATGGGGGCTTGGTACACGGCCTCGGCATATATACACATAGCGTTTCAAAAAGAATCCATGGTGTATCCCACCGAAGATAGGCCGGCTGAAACCGAGTATGAACTCTTCAAAAACACCCAAATGCAATATTTTCACAGCAACTTTGTGTTGTCCGCCGCCCTTAGCAAACCAGAGGACAACCCGATTTCCCGCCTGCCGATCCTTAAGAGCCAAAAAGATCCCAGTCGGTGGTTGATGAACAAACTCTCCGTGTCATTCCCACTAAAGGGAGAGGTCATGGAAGTCAAGTTGACCACTTACAACGCTCAAGAAGCGAGAGATATTGTTGCCGCGGTCGTCGACGCTTATAAGTCCGAAGTTGTCGATGTTGAAATGACCAAACGCAAGCAGCGCGTAGACGATATCGATCGACTTTATACCGAAAAGGACCTGGACGTACGCAACAAGCGCAGCGGTCTTAAAGAATTGGCCGATCAATTGGGAACAGCCGAAACGGATACCCTCAATCTAACACAAAAGCTCGCTCTGGAGGAACTGGCTACCTATCGGCAGGAATTGGCGCGCAGCGAGTTCGAGATTGGACGGCTGCGAAGCGAACTGGCTTCGCGTCAAGCGGAACTCACAGCCGTGAAAAGCACCGGTGTTTCGGACGTCGAGTGTCAATTATATGCCCAGAACGATCCGGTTTTGAGGGATTTAATGCAGGAAATTATGTGGCGGCAGCAGGATGCGGAATACGCCTCGGGCGTGGTGAAAGAAGGCGCCTTGAAAGGCAATGCCAAAAAGTCCAATCGATTCCTCGATCAATACCAAATCCAATTAGAGCGGTTTGAAAATAAATACAAGGATCGTATACAGGAAATCAAGGATGAAATTACCCACAAACGGCAAACCGACGTGGAAAAGGAAATCAAGCGAGTTGAAGCGGAAATTGAGATTACCAACAAGCAGCAGAGGAACAACGAGGAAGACGTGCAACGGCTGAAAAAACTTGCCCAGCAATTCGGCAGTTCGTCGGTCGACGTGGAAATGTTGCGGGCCGACATAGCCGTCCGCGTAAAGGCTCTGGACACCATCGCCAACGAACGCGACAAACTGAAGGTGGAATTGCGTTCCCCCCAGCGGATAACTTTACAGGGAAAGCCTACCGTCCCCGTGGAGTCCTCCAATTTTAGCTTGCGATTAATCATGACGGTCCTTGCTTCGCTGTTGGGCTTATGCTTGCCCGTGGGAGCAATCACCTTTTTGGATACCCGCCACCAACGCATCAATACTTCCATGGAAGTTAGAGATCGCCTTGGACTTCCGGTCATCGGGTCCATGCCCGTCATTCCCACTCGGGTGCTTCGCCAACTGGGCTCGCCTTCGAAACGGAATCAACTTTGGCAATTGCGTCTTACCGAATCGGTGGATGGAATTACGGCCAGGTTGTTGCGTCGCGCCGAGTTGGAACAGCGGCGCGTGGTGATGGTCACCAGCGCCGTAAGCGGTGAAGGCAAAACCACCCTGGCCGCACAGTTGGCCATGAGCCTGGCTCGGGCGGGCCGCCGCACCGTGCTGGTTGATTTCGATTTACGTCAGCCCTCCTTTGACGACGCCTTTGGCCTTGAGCGCTCTCCGGGAATAAGCGAGATTCTGCGAAATGAGAGCGATCTGGCCCGCGCCATCCAACATACGCAAACCAGCAACTTGTCGGTTATCACGGCCGGCCGCTGGAATCGCATGGCCTTGTCGGCCTTGGCCAACGGAGGGGCCGACTCGTTATTCAAGGAGCTGCGCGACGAATACGAATTCGTGGTGGTCGATACCAGCCCGATCCTTCCTATTGCCGACGCCAGGTTCGTCAGCCAATACGTGGATTCCGTGGTGCTTTGCGTATTCCGCGACATCAGCGAGGCCCCGAGAATCCGGGCGGCTTGTGAGATTTTAGAGGCCTTCGGCGTGCAATGCGTCGAAGCGGCGGTCGCCGGAGCAAGCGAAAAAGATTCCAGCCGGTCTGGATACTATCATTCCAGCGTTTCGGCATAGTATTTGTTCGTTGAATGATTTCCCAACCAGGCTATTAAGAGGAAAAATGAATCATGCGAGGAAATATCGCAATTAGAATATCAGTCGCCGCCGCCATTATCGCAGTGACATATCTAGGCATGTATATAGTGGCCTGGGGCATCCAAGTGCCCAAAGTTGTTCTGCCGTCTTGGAACGTTAAAGATTTGCCCAAGCAATTAGGCGAGTGGAAGGGCGAGGACGTGAAATTGGATGAACGGCTATTCCAAGCAACAGGTGCCAGTTCGATTGTGGAACGCCAATACCGCAATGAATCGGGAATGGCAATTTCCCTCCATTTGGCTGTATTTGAAAATCCTAATGAAGGTATCTGGCACAACCCCATAAGCTGCTATGAGTCCGCCGGTTGGGTTCCTATCGAAAAAACAAAAGTGCCAATATCCGAAACTCGCGAGAAAAGCGACGACATAGCCCTTTCCGTGTGGGAAAAAAGCGGAGAAAAGACTATTGTGGGGTATTGGTATCAGCTTGGCGAACATCGGCTTTACGGCCGCTGGGACTTGGGCTTTAGCGTGCGTTGGCAAATGAGAGGCCGGAAAACGTGGCCCGCTCTTATAAAAACCTTAATTTCCACCGGGGGCGGTTCGAAAACGGAAATTACCAAAATCCAAATGCTTAAATTCGCGGATCTGGTTCATCAATGGATTAATCAACCTTTGCATCAAACCAAAGATGAGTCTGCCGCCGCCGTACCTGCTACTTCCAAATAACGTCGGTGGAATGAAAGTAAGCAAAAACAATTCAAGCCAGAGCAGTGGCGCCTTACGATCCCATTTGCACATTCTGGGCAAAAAGAGGTCCAGCCTTTAAGCAGCCTAGTGATTATGCCGGTTTTAGGGATAATAATGGTCAGCCGTCCTTAGTGGAGATCGAAATGCTCCCCTTAAGTGAGGGGCGACATTCACATAAGGCGCCAAAATCCATTAAAGCCGGTTTAAGACACGGATGTAAAACTTATAATAAAAAAGGCACATAAAGGGCCTTATCCTGTTGTGCCCGGTCGTCCGCTTTATCAGCGCCGACGGCAACCAACACCTAAATGGTGTTTTTTTAGAACATGGATGTCACCCACAGGAACGGAGTGCGCGCTGAAATGAGCAATTAGTACCTATAAAAATTATTTGTTTATTGTTCAATTGAAACAAAAAAAACCATGGCAAGACCGAAATTGGCCGACCGCATCGTCTACCGCCTGGATGATGTCCTGGATGAAAGACCGGACTATGCGGTGATTGCCTCTCCCGCTCCGTTTCACACGGAGGCGGCGACGGTTCTTGCCGAGCGGGGAGTTCACCTGTTTATAGAAAAGCCTATTGCCGACCGGCTCGAGGGAGTGGATTCTCTTATAAATGTCTGTCGGCGGAATGAATGCGTTTTGTTGATTGGTTATGTTTTGCGTTATCATCCTTTGTTGCAAATAGTACGCGAATCGATTTGCAGGGGCGATATCGGCCGCGTATTAAGTCTCCGGGCTGAAGTTGGCCAGTACCTTCCCGAGTGGCGTCCAGCTTTGGATTACCGGCAGTCAGTCAGTGCAAGAAAGGATCTTGGAGGCGGCGCATTGCTCGAACTAAGCCACGAAATCGACTATGTCCGGTGGCTTGGGGGCGAAATAGTAAACGTATATGCGTACACGGCGCATGCCGGCGGCCTGGAAATCGACGTGGAAGATTTGGCGGAAATCACCCTTCGTTACGAGAATGGAGCAGTGGGGAGCATCCACTTGGACATGGTCC
>JBEKGL010000075.1:0-10535 GCA_050012815.1 Thermoguttaceae bacterium | reverse complement strand
GCTGGGACTTGCCAAAGAATCAATAAATGAAATGCTTCATGTTGCTGAATACACCGTGACTTACAGGAAAACTGACAAAGCCAAATGGGGAGATAACGCTACTGGAGGAATCTTGGGGTATCCGGCAACAGTGATTCTTTTTTCGATTATCGACTGTTTAGGTTCATATTTCGCCAATGATCCGAAATTCACGGTGATTATTGACAAGAAAGAGCGGAAGATCAAAAATGCAAGACAGCATATCTACATACTCAATAGCAAGTATTTCAATCTTAATCTGAGCCAGATTGACTTGGATAATATCTACGAAAATGTCAGAAGTACTTTGACACATAATTCTTTGTTGCCCGAAGGTTACATCCTGCAAGTCGGAGAAAATGAGAAGATTCCTTTCAATATAGCCGTGAATGAGTTTGACAAGAGAATTTACTTCATAAATGTCATTAGGTTGTTCGAGATCACTAAGAAAGCTATCGAGGAGTTTATAAGTGACTTAGATAAAGGAGACTTTGTCTTTGATTCATCGGCTATACATTCGAATATTTCTAAACGTGACGTGCCGACACCTATGTACCCGAGTGCACCCGAACAATATCAGATTCCAATAAAAAGATGGATAAAAAAGTAACATTAGGCTTCTTATAATTGTGGGGCGCGGCCTAACCTGCGGCGGGGTGGCACTGAAGAAATGGGCTGAGATTGTGTGCCACTGGCTTTGCCAGTGCGTTGGGCAGGTTGATGTTCCATGGTTTTGTGGGTAGACGTGGAGAATGACACATCAAAATACCAAGCGGCAATTTCACGATAACCACATCATCTCGATTTGCCAATGATTTATGTTTTTTACAGAAAGAGCCGTTTATAGAAAAGTTTCAGGAAAAGCACTGGCAAAGCCAGTGGCACACTTGCGAAATTCCACAAAAACACTCTCCGTCTGTCTTATTGCCGTTGCCGATGGTCATGAGGTGGGCAAGGGTTTGGGCGAGAGTTTCCAATGTGCGGCGGTCGGGCAAGGTGACGGTTAGACTCCGGTCCGGGACGATAAAGCGTCCAGATTAAGATTTTCGCGAGCGGACTTGTTCTTTGATCCGCTGGATATGGCCGCGGCCTAGTGCCTTGACTTCGCATCCGAGTTCAAAGTAGCGATGGATATCGGCATCCGAGAGGATTCCGAAGCAGTCGATCACGGCCAGCGGCCCGCCCGCCCACTCGACGACCTGGGCCGGGTCGAGTTGCAGATACTCCTTGTGCGGAACGGCCAGGATCACGGCCTCGGCGTCTTTTAAGGCCGCGGACAAGTTGGGTTGCACGCGGATATTGTTTAGCGTGCCTTGATTGCGGAAAAATCGCGACCAGGAATGGCCCGGCGCCGGATACTCGTCCTGGTTCTCCAGTTCGTACCAGTGTTCCACGTAGGGATCGTGAATGCGCATTTCGGCCCCCATCTCGGTCAGCTTGCGGACGACCATTTCCGAACCGCTGTAGCGGGTGTCGCCCACGTCCTGGCGGTAACTTGCGCCGCAGATCAGCACGTCGGCCCCGGCGATGTAACGGCCCATGTTCCGCAGGGCGTCGCGGGTTAATTCCGCCACGTGCAAAGAGCGGGTATCGTTGATGTCCACGGCCGTGGGGCTGATCTTAAACACCTGATCGCCGTCCTCGAATCCGAGAATGTGCTTATAGGCCCAATAACCCAGCCCGGCGTCCTTGGGCAAACAGTATCCGCCGATTCCCGGACCGGGGAAAATAATGTTGCTGTGCGTGGGACGCATCTTGATGGCCTTGATCACCTTGAGCAAGTCCACCCCGTTGCGTTCGGCGAACAGGCTCCACTCGTTAAGGAAGGCTAAGATCGTAGCGCGGTACGAGTTTTCCACGATTTTGGTGGTTTCCGACTCGATCGGCCGATCCATTACCGTTAAGGGAAATTTTTCGGTGTTGAGCACCTCGTGGAGGAACTTTTCCACGCGCCGGCGTGCTTCGGCATTGCATCCTGAGCAGACCCGCCAAAAATCGCGGATCGAGGAAATGTATTCCCGGCCCGGCATCACCCGCTCGAAACTGTGCGCCACAAGTGGCTCGCTTTCGATGCCCCGGGCGGCAAAGGCCTTTTTCATGATCGGCCAGGCCACGAATTCCGTGGTGCCCGGGGCCACGGTGGTCTCGATCAGCGTCAGGCAATTCGGCCCGATCGTTTCACCGATGGTCCGCATGGTCGCCTCCAGGGCGTTCATTTCGGCCTCGCCCGAACGCATGTTGCCCAATTCGTGCTTGGTGTAATCGCACTGCACGTCCACCACCACGCAGTCGGCCAGGGCAAGGCAGTCGCTGTTGAACGTGGCCATGAGCGTTTTTTTCTCCTTGACGCAGCGGGCGATCATCGGCTCGACTTCCGGGTCCTCGGCTTTTACCGGCGAGACGCCGCGGTTGAGCAATGGGATTTTCCAAAAACTTCGCGTGCTGGGACGCTGACAACCGATGACGAATTTGTTCGGCCGGAGTGTTTTTTTATCGACCGAGTCGGCAATGATCGCCGCCATTACCGCGCCGACGAATCCCACGCCCATTACCACCACGATTTCCTTGCCTTCAAGGCGAGCCTGATCTGTCAGTTCCTTCAAGTGGGACATTTCGTTCGCGTAATCGGTTTTGGAAGGAATCGGAAATCTCTCGCCCGACGGGCTTACTGAATAGGTGGTCATGTTTTATCTCCTGCGGAATAATCCCTCAATCACTCATACAACCACAATACCGATAAAATAGAAAACGTACGAAAAAACCTTATTGGCGTTTCCGCCATGTGTAACCGATCAGCCCGATCATACCAATGCCGAGAAGGACAAGGGTGGAGGGTTCGGGAACGGGCACCCAGAGAATAGCTCGACTCTGTCCCGAAGCGTAATACGCAGTCCCTATGATATTGCCTTCAGCGTCAATTGTATTGGCTACGGATTGCGAGAAATCAATTGGTAAGAACTGATGCAAATCGATATAACCATCAACGGTTCCATTCCACAATAAGGCATGCTCATTGTTATTTGTTGCTGGACCATGACCATCGCCAACCTGCTGCGTGCCATTGATTCCATTTGCAAAACAAGTGGTAAAACCCGCAGGCGTCAAGTCAATTATGTTATCCTTGCTGCCACTCCATAGTATTGCATGAGATTGCAAATCATTTACGTTCCAAGAAGTTCCAACCTGCTGAATCCCATTCGATCCGAGGATTTCTGAACAATCATATTCGTTAGGGTTTAAATCAATACTTGTATTGGCATTAACATTCCAGATCATAGCGTGCGGATATTGTGAGGAGGCATAACCGAACGCCTGGGTTCCACTAATACCCAAAGCTTGTGAATCCCAATATCCATTCGGATGTAAATCAATGTATTTATCAGGACCACCGTTCCAAAGGGTAGCACGATAGTTGGGGCCAAGATAACCAACCTGTTGTGTTCCATTAGTGCCTGTGACAGCGGAAAAAAAACTATTCGGAGTTGTCAAATAGACTCGACTATCGGCAGTACCATTCCATAGAGAACCAAAACCAACTTGCTGTGAACCACAATTTCGCATGGGACCAATGATAGTACCCTTGTCATTCCCCAGGATTGAATAATTGCCCGAATTATCATTCCAAAGAATTGGTTGCCAATATTTATTGTCCGTTGTACCACTTCCGACGTACTGTGTGCCGTTGGCAAAATCTCCCCTAGACTGAATAAAGCTGCTTGGGGTCAGATCGAATGCAATATAAGTGGCCGCTAAGGCGGGGCGGCCGGCGAATAGCCCGATAACTAATACCGCCGCCATCGCAGCCACCAAAAACAACCGATTCATTTTGAGCCACATGACTGGTTGTATCCTCGCTTCAGGTGAAAAATCTTATAAGCAGTAAATCCCTGCCAGTTGAACTGTGGAAAATTGGCCCGCAGCAAACGAGCCACTTTAAAGAGCGCACGCCGGGTCATTCTGATACGATCAGAAATAAGATGCCCAGGTGCTAACGCTGCCTCTGCTTAAAGCATTAGGAGTGATAAGCGATTTCTGCCTATTATATCATCCTCTCATTGAAAGTACAACCGTTCCAACACGTTACGATGAATCAAAATTAAAATTACAGTTCTTTGGACTATAAAACGCCATCTTTTCCAAAATAATCCAATTTTTCGTGCCATAACTCGTTATCTTTCATTATCTTACGAAACGATTTTTAGAAAGCGCTTTTATTTTCGTTCGCAACTTACTTATATAAGTTTGATGTTTTAGCAAATAGGAGGAAAACAAAATGCCATACTACAAGGAACGAGTTGCCGCGATTTCCATATCGGCCCAACGGGCCAATCCTCGTTTATGAAAACCGCTCTTGGACAAAGCGGCGGATCGCGCGGGCCGAATCCAATGCCTCTTGAACTTCCTCAAGATCCGGCCAAAAGGCGTCGTCGTAACGTGTCGCCACCGCATACGGCGTCAGGCGCAACGCATCCGCCGTAAACGCATCGAACGCGGAATCGAGTTGCGAACAAACATCCAACAGTCGCTTCAGATCGTGAATAAAAGGAAATTCAGTTTTGTTCGCAATGAGATAGGCTTTCAGCGATTTTTCCGCCGCTTGTTGACAATGAAAACAGGCCGTGTCGAGCGACTTTTCCGCAGATAGACACAACTCGGCGTTTGCCAAATCGCTGTCCGCCTTGCGCAGCCAACCGAGGGCAACATCACGATCATCCTTCATACAAAACCGTTCCCTCACGCAAGGCGGTGGTGACAAACGCCGCGCCGGCGCCGCGCCACTCTTCCACTTCGGTGGGCGTGTAGACGACAACCTCCGTATCCACATCGAGAGCCAAATCCGCCAACGCGGCATATAATGGGATAGAGCGTCGGTGTCGCGGCAATGGAGATTCTTCGATGACTAAAATGTCGATGTCGCTGTCCGAGCGATTGTCGCCCCGCGCACGGCTGCCGAAAAGCACAATCTTTTGCGGGGTGGCGACAGCACGTATCCGTCGCACAATCTCCGAAAATGTTTCACGACCGACGCGGCTTACCATAAGCAAGTTTCCTAGTGTCAAATTGACGTTGCGTGTTAGCTAGGCTCACAAGACATGCTTTTATAAGCTTACCATAATGGGTAAAAACCGCCAATCGTGTCAGAAGGAGAATGGAATTCTGGAATGATTCTTATTTCATGGTCAATAATAGCCTAAATTTGGGTGATAATCGAGATGGGATACAAACACAACCTCCCATATCAGGGGGGTGATTAAGATTTTGTGTTATAAGAGCAAATTATCTACATTCAGGGCAAAAAAATCCTGTAAATGTTTTATTTTAAAAGTGGCCTAATTACTCAATAATTTCTCCAGTCGACCTCGCCGGAGTTCTGAGTGTCGATTACAATGAAATGTTTTAATAATCATAACAATAACCACGATAATCACAGCGATTGAGCTGTTCCTTTGTTTTTGCTTTCTCTCGTCCGCGGCCGCTTTTCCCGCGGAGATAAATTTAATATGCGAAAAATCCTGGTTACCAGCGCACTGCCTTATGCCAACGGCCATATCCACATCGGGCATCTGGTAGAGTACCTGCAAACCGACATTTGGGTCCGTTTTCAAAAGCTCTGCGGTCATCGTTGCATATATATCTGCGCGGACGACACGCACGGCACGGCGATAATGATCCGGGCCAAGCAGGAGGGCATACGCGAGGAAGAACTGATCGCCAGCATGCGCGAGGCTCATATCCGCGATTTTGCCGGTTTCGACATCGAATTCGACAACTACGGCAGCACGCACAGCCCGGAGAATCGGGCATTGTGCGAGAAAATCTGGTCCGCCATCCGCAAGGCCGGACTGGTCAGCGAGCGGAAGGTATCGCAGCTTTACGACCTGATGGCGGGCACTTTTTTGGCTGATCGCTTTGTCAAGGGAACTTGTCCCAAGTGCAAATCGCCCAACCAATACGGCGACAGTTGCGACAAGTGCGGCGCGCATTACAATCCCACCGATATGATTGATCCGATAAGTACGCTTTCCGGCGCCACGCCCGAGCCTCGCACCGCCAACCACCTGTTCATAAACATAGAAAAACTGCACCCTTTCCTGGAAGAATGGACGCAAAAAAGCGGGTGCCTGCAAGCCGAAGTCTCCAATTACCTCGCCAGCCACTTCCTCAACGAACCTTTGCACGATTGGGACATCTCCCGGCCGGCCCCGTATTTCGGCTTCGAGATTCCGGACAGTCCGGGCAATTACTGGTACGTGTGGTTCGACGCGCCAATAGGCTATATCGGCTCGTGCCACGAGTGGTGCAAAAAACACGGCGAAAAACTCGACGACTGGTGGCGGAGCGAGGAAACCGAAGTGCATCACTTCCTCGGCAAGGACATCACCTATTTTCACACCCTCTTTTGGCCGGCGATGCTGAAAACCGCCAATTTCAGTTTGCCAAAAAAGGTGCACATCCATGGCTTTTTGACCGTCAACGGCGAGAAGATGTCGAAAAGCAAGGGCACCTTCATCCGCGCTTCGACCTATCTGGAATACCTTAATCCGGCGTATTTGCGCTATTATTACGCCTCGAAATTGACTTCCCGGGTGGACGATCTGGACTTGAGTTTCGATGAGTTTGCCGCCAAAGTCAATTCCGACATGGTGGGCAACGTAGTCAATCTCGGCAGCCGCACCGCGCGGTTCACCGAACAGACCGGACTCTCGGCGATCTATCCCGACGACGGCGGATTGTTCACCCAGGCCGCCGCCGAGGGAGAGGCCGTTGCCGAGGCTTACGAGTCCGGCGACTTTGCCAAGGCAATGCGCATCGTTCTGGCCATGGGCGATCGGGCAAACCAGTTTATCGAACAACGCGCGCCCTGGAATCTGCGCAAGGAACCGGACAAGAGCGATGAACTTCGCGACGTGTGCACTATCGGACTGAACCTTTTCCGCCAATTAGCCGTGTACATGGCGCCGGTGCTTCCCCGGCTCGCCCGGCAAACCGGCGACTTGCTCAACGATCCGATTCTCAATTGGGATCAATCGCAAAAACCGCTGTTGGGCAAACCCGTCGGCCGGTTCGAACATTTGATGCAACGGGTTGATCGCAAACTAGTCCAGGCCATGGTGGCCGCCAGCACCGAAACCACCGAGGAAAACGCCGCCGGGCAAACTTCCTCTGTCGGCACGGCAGCGACACAAACCGACAGTGACGCCCCTTTGCGGGCCGAGCCGCTGGCCGAAGAGATCGGTTTCAATGAATTCGCCAAAGTGGATCTTCGTGTTGCCCGGGTAATGGAAGCCGAAGACGTCCCCGGCGCGCAAAAACTGCTAAAACTTACGCTCAACCTCGGCGGCGATTATAGGCAAACGGTGTTTGCCGGAATTAAGGGCGCCTACAAGCCGGAAGATCTTTTGGGCCGGCTGGTAATATGCGTGGCTAATCTCGCTCCCCGGAAAATGAAGTTCGGCACAAGCGAAGGCATGATCGTCGCCGCCGGCGGCGGAGAAGGAGAAATTTATCTAATTTCGCCCGACAAGGGCGCAAAACCCGGGCAACGGGTGCACTGATCGGTCCCACGATACTTGCTATCGGACGCCTCGCTCATGCCCAAGCGAAAAACATCTTCCAGTAAGCATGTTTCCCCGGCCCCGCAGGGCATATTATTCCCATTCTCGCCGCCGCTTCGCGTTTTGGCGGGTGTAATTCTCATTGCCGTCGCTGTCTTCTCGGTTTATGTCTCTTGCATTAGCGGCGGGTTCGTCATGGATGATGATCTGCTTCTGACGGACAATCACTTCATTAAGGCATCCGATGGCCTGCAACAATTTTGGTGCGGCACCGAATCGCCGGACTACTGGCCGATGACTAATACCACGCTCTGGATCGAGTGGCGGCTATGGGGGATGAACCCCACGGGATACCACGTCACTAATTTGATATTGCACATCGTCGAAACATTGCTGATTTGGATTATCTTGCGGAACTTGTCCGTTCCCGGGGCCTTTTTGGCGGCCGTGCTCTTTGCCGTGCACCCGGTGAACGTGGAGTCGGTGGCCTGGATCGCATCGCGGAAAAATCTGACGGCGATGTTGTTCTTCCTGTTGGCGATCCTGTGGTATTTGAAGGCCCACACGCTCACGATCAGCACAGGCACGGTCCCCGCACGTTCCCACGGAGGACCGCGGAAACAAGGAACTAACCCCCAGCCTCTAGCCCCTAGCCCCTGGCTACTTTGGTACTGGCTAAGTCTGACGGCGTTCGTATTGGCAATGCTCGGCAAGGGATCGACGGTGGTCTTGCCGGTATTGCTGTTGGGGATCGTCTGGTGGTTGCACCCACCGGGGACTGTCCCTATTTTCGTGTCAACGAAAATGGGACTGTCCTCTTCCGTCCCTACAACGAAAATTGGACTGTCCCCTTCTATCCGGCGGGATTTATTGCGGATAGCGCCTTTTTTCCTGGTTGCCATAGTGATGACGGGAGTAAACTTGTGGTTCCAAAAACATGGTTCGGAAGCGGTAATCCGGGACGCGAGTTTTACGGATCGTATTCTCGGCGCGGGATTTGTGGTCTGGTTCTACCTTTACAAGGCGATTTTGCCCATCAACCTGGCTTTTGTATATCCGCAGTGGAACATTCATGCCGCTAATCCACTGTGGTGGCTGCCGCTTGCGTCGGCATTGGCCGTTACGGCGGCGCTGTGGCGGTATGGAAAGAAATGGAGTCGGCCATTTTTGTTTTCCTGGGGGTTTTTCTGCCTGGCGCTAGTGCCGGTTATGGGCTTTACGGACGTGGGCTTCATGCGGTACTCGCTGGTGGCCGACCGCTATCAGCATATTGCGATAATCGCGGTGATCGCACCGGCGGCGGCGCTCTGGAGTTTATGGCATCGGCGGGAAGGCCGTGTAACTCGCCTGGCGGCACCCATCATCGCCGTGGCTGCGGTGGGAACGCTCGCATTGCTGACCTGGCGGCAAAGCGGGGACTTTCGCGACGTAATTACGCTGTACAAGGCTACGCTGCGAAAAAATCCGCAGTGCTGGCTTGCGGAAAACAACCTGGGTAAAGCATGTTGCGATATTGGCCAACCGCAAGAGGCCATCGGACACTTCCGGCAAGCCATACGGCTTAAACCCGATTATGCCGAAGCCCAAAATAACATGGGCTTGATGTTGTACAAAAATGGTCAACCCAAGGAGGCCATCGGACATTATCGGCTAGCCATACGGTTTAAATCCGATTACTACGAGGCTCACAACAACCTGGGCGTCGCATTAGTGCAAACCGGCCGGATTGATGAGGCAATCGAACATTACCGCGAATCCCTGCGTCTGAAGCCCGATTACTCTAAAGCCCACAATAACTTCGGCGCCACGCTGGAGAAAAAAGGCCGCTCTCAGGAAGCGATCGAGCATTATAAGCAGGCCCTGCGTCTGGAACCTAATAATCCCGAAGCTTATAACAATCTTGGTAACACATTGTTAAGTATAGGCCGACTGCAAGAGGCAATCGAACACTATGAGAACGCCCTGCGACTGAAACCGGATTACACTGACGCCCACTACAACCTGGGCATCGCCTTGACGTCGAAGGGCCAATACCAACAGGCCGTCGAACATTTCCGGCAAGTCTTGCGACTTAAATCCGACTTCAGCGAGGCCTATTTCAATCTGGCATTTACCTTTGTCCGCATGAACCGATCATCCGAGGCCGTTGCCGCGGCACAAAAGGCCTTGGAACTTGCCAGATCCAAGGATCAGACGGAACTGGCCAAGCAGGTCGAAAAATGGTTGAATTCCCACAGCGCCGGCCTGCCGGACCTACCAAACACCCCGCCCCCTTCCAAAACCGATCCCCCACGCCTTAACCGTCCAGGTTAAACGCTTGTTTAAGAGCCTATCCAAAAAACTCCCCTCTCCCACCGGGAGAGGGCCAGGGTGAGGGCGGATTAGCCAATATATGTTGCAATATAACTGGGAGAGTTAAAGGTTTTTTGATTGGCTCTAAAGCATAATCGAGCTTAGCGAAACCACTGACCGCCGGATTTTAATGTCGCCTTGCCCGGCGACAGGGCGGGGATAGACGGGACCGGCGGAACGGCCGATTTGGCGGCTGGCTTGGGCTGCGTTTCCACGCCCGATTGATCTGTCGGGGAACTATTGCAGGTTTCGGCCGGGACCGCTGAAATACATCCGTGGCAATGTGGTCGCGGAGTGCCTACGCGGGCGAAAAACGCCTGCCATTTGGCTTTTTCCTCGCAATAGCCGTCCCAGGCATTATCGCAAGCCGAGGGCGGACATTCGCAACAGCCCGGCGCTAAACAATATCCCGGCGGCGAAAAACACGCCGGCCCGCGATATGCCCGATAGCTTCCCATATCATTGCCCCCGCAGGTTGCGCATCCGGCCTTTGCAATCGCCGAGTTAACCAGCAGTAATAAACACACAATGGAAGCCCAACCTAACCGTTGCATAGGTATGCTCCTTTTCATCCATTTGCCCAGTGGCCCCGGCTAACCGGCGGCAAAA
>JBEKGL010000074.1:0-10607 GCA_050012815.1 Thermoguttaceae bacterium | reverse complement strand
TTGTTCCACCGTCCCAGGAATTGGCGGTTCCGGTCAGAATGACCGTGCCGGCAGTGCCCGACTTCGTCAGCAGGCCCGTGCCGCCGATCGAGCCGGATACGGTAAACCCGGATGTACCGGAAGTTGTGACAGTGGGGCTTAGATTGCCGCCGCCGACTAGAGTGACGGCGCCGCCGTAGTTGTTGGCAGTGCCGGCATCGCCGAACGAGGTGCCCAATGTCCCGCCCTTGAGCTTCAGATTCTTAGTGAGGGTCGTTGTGATCGCGTACATCGACAGCATGGCGCCAGACTCCACGGTAACCGTCCCGGACGAGCCCATCGTGGTCGAGCCTTCGATCATTAGGATTCCATTTTTGACGTTGATGTCGCCCAGGCCGGTATCGCCCAGGTTGACCAGTGAAATCAGGTTGGTTCCGACCTTGGTTAGGGCATAGCCGCCGCCGGTCAGGGAGCCTCCGCTGCTGCTGCGGATGTCCCACCGTCCAGTGCCGCCGAAGGTGGTGGGGCCGGTGAGCGAGACGTATCGGAAGGCGTTTATTTGATCGGCAGTAGCGCTGCTGACAATGGCCCCGCTCGTGCCGTCTGGGCCCGCGCCTTGAACACTCACACTGCGTGCGCCGAGGGAATTGCCGTTAACATCCAAGGCGGCGTTGTTGCTGATGGTAATGGAATTTGCACTGGTTGTTGAGCCAAGGGCGTTGGCGCCGCCCATGACAATCGTCCCGCCGCTTATCGTGACGGCCCCGGTGAATGATGGGCTGTTGCCGTTTAGCGTAAGCGTGCCCGTGCCTAGCTTTTGCAAGGAGCCTGCGCCGCTGATGACATTGGTGGCGGCAGTGGCGTAACTGCTCGATTGATTGAACACCAAAGCGGCATTATCGACAATGCCGCCGGCGCCGATGCTGCCGTTTGCGCCGCCGTCGCCTATTTGCAGCGTGCCGGCGTTAATCGTGGTGGTGCCGCCGTAACTATTCACCCCAGTGTTCTTGAGGATCAACTTGCCTGTCCCGCTCTTGGTAAACGTCATGGCTGTGCTTCCGCTGATGTTGCCCGTGCCGGTAAACGTGTAATCCGTGGCCGCATCGACGACAATCGAGCCCGGGGTCCAAACGCCGGTGATGTTCACAATCGGTTGGGCGGCGCCGGTGGCGTTGAAGGTCACATTATCCAGATCATAATAGTAGTCAGGCGTAGCGCCTTTTAACCAGTTGAGCGTGCCGGCGGGATTTCGATTCCAATCGCTGCTGATGTTGCCTTTCCAAACGAGGTTCTCCGGCGTGCCCGAAACTGTGAGGTCGATTTCGTTGCCGGTGCGCGATAATCCGAAGCTTTGTCGGGTGGTTGCCGCGCCTGCGCCCAGGCCGGAAAGGCCGATGTTGTTTATGCTGCCGCCGGCCGCCCAAGTTCCATAATTGACCAGTTTGTAGGTGCCCGTGGCCAACGAGCCGCTAGTCATGTTGATGTTAAAGGTAGTGGATTGGGAACTGGAAGATCCAAGAGCGGATAAATTCCCGGTGACGTTGAGCAAATCGTTGCCCGAGGACGTGCTGCTTGACAAGTCGAAATTGACAATTCCGCCCGAGACCGAACCTAACGTCAAATTTTGGATATTAAGTGTGCCTGCCGTGCCGTTTCCGGCCGGAGAAATAGTGCCGGCGGATCCGTTGATTATGGTCCCGTTGACCGTGCCCGTACCCTGCAATTTTTGGGCGGTGCTTGCCCCAAGGGTAAATCCGGAGCCGCCGAAACCAGTGACATCGAATATGCCGCTGCCTTGGACGTCGATTACCGGACTGGAGGCGATCGAACCGGCGGCATCCAAGACCAGCGTGCCGCCGTTGACCGTGAAGGATCCGGTGGTGGTGTTGGCGCCTTTGAGGGTCCAAGTTCCGGAGCCGCTTTTAGTGATATTGATGGGATTGGTATTTGAACCGCCGCCGATAACGCCGGTCACTTCCCCGTTGCCGGCGCCTTGGAGGGTGACAATCCGCGGGGTTGTATAGGACGTGGCGGCATTGTTTTTAATGTTATAAAGTGAAAGTTTACCCGCGTCGGATTGGATCACGTACAGATCGCCGCCCTCGACCAGGGATATATCTCCGGCCGAAGTGAAAGCATTATTGCCGGCAACATTCAATAAGTGCGCGGAAGTTGCCGCACTGCGTCCTTGTAAGGTAATAACGTTGCCGATACTGAGTGCGGAGGTTGAGCCGTCCAACTCGATTCGGCTGGTGGCCGTGCCTCCGGCAACGGTAACCGCGGCGGTGGTGGCCGGCAGGGCACTGCTATTCTTTAACCGCAAAGCGCCTACGTCAACCGCGGTGGCGCCGGTATAGGAGTTTGCTCCGGATAGGGTCCACGTTCCCGAGCCTTCCTTCATTAAACGAAAGTTATTAGTGCCAGTAGGGCTAGTGATGGAGCCGGTAACTTCTCCGTTGGCGTTGCCCTGCAAATAAAGCCATCGATCACTGCCTCGGTCATTGCCATTGATGCCGTTAAGAGTGAGTGTTCCGGAGTCGGATTGGATAATATAGTCTATTCCGCCTGAATCTAAATAAATATATGGCGTTGAACCTGATGGACTGATGGAATTACTACCGGCGTAATTAACTATTTCCGGCGCAAGGTTTAAGCCGTGTTGTCCAGATCCACTACGCCCGTGCAGTCTAAAATTAGAATTGGTTATGGTTAATCCGCCGGCACTGCCATCGAGATCGAGGTGAGCGGTACATGTATTATTACCGTTAATTTCGATGGTGCTCGACGTGCCGAGTGCCCCTGATTTCGTTATCCGCAGCCCTCCGCCGCCCTGATTGTAGCCTCCCACTTCCACGTTCCCCGTAAGGGTAGAACTGTTATCCGATGTAATTACGAGGTTGCCGCTGCCGTAGTTGGTTCCGCCGGAGGCGGATCCGGAACTATTGTTAAAATATAAACTCGATCCGGTGATGACGGAATTGATGGTCACGGTGTCGGCGGCATTGGTAACGCCAATTATGTTGGGCGCAGTGCCGCCAAAGGTAATTTGCCCGCCCGAAAACGTATAGGTATTGGCAGTAGTCTCACTGCTATTACCGATGAATATGCTGTGCACATTGATGCCGCCCGCATCGACGGTAATGTTGCCTGCGACGCCCCCGCGGAAAGTGGCATCATCAGTACCTAAGCCTGACCAAGGGATATTGGGCGGAGACGCCCAAGTGCTTCCCCACATCAAATTAGTTGATACTGTATCCCAATTACCATTGCCGCCGGCAGTGGGATTCCAATAAAGCGACGCGGCTTGCGCGCTTGCCGCCGTCAAAAGACACAATGCCAAAGCCAGCAAAGCGATGCCGCATTTGACGGAGTGAAGATGTGTTTTTCGCGACATATCATTTCCCTTTCATGAAAATAATAATGAAAAATAGATACGGAACTTTTAAAAACCAGCGCTCTCTTCTCTTTTCATTCCCCTAAAGGAGATGGGTTCGTTTTGCCGGAACGGCCCGACCAACCGGCCATGATCCGCATGGCGCCAGTCGGCGCCGTATGCTTCGCACAAACCGAGCCTGTTCCTATTTGTTTATTACGAATAATTCCATAGGCACAACAAAATGCCATGCCTGACATCAGTAAAAGAAACGATATCGGTTCTGGTACGGATGCAGTCGCAAGGGATGTGGAAGTGTCGATTGCCCTGATCGTCACCGTGCCTCCGGCGCCGATGGTAAGGGTATTCACCATAATGGAATCGGCTATAAGCTGCGCACCGGCCTCTACGTCCACTAGCGCGGTGTTCGCCGTGGCCGGATTAAAATTCGCCACTTCCAAGATGCCGTTTAATACCGTTGTATTGCCCGTATAGGTGATGTCCTGGGTAAGAGTCCACGAGCCCGCGCCATCTTTAATCAAATCGATTGTACCTGATCCGTCGCCGCTGCTGATTGTACCAGCGACGCTTCCATTACCGTCGCCTTGAAGATAAAGATATCTCGGGGTCGTATTGCTGGTATTGTTGGTTATGGACCCATTAATGGTTAGTGCATCGGCGTTGGATTGGATGAGATAGTCATAACCGCCGACAGTTAAAGAGATATTCCCGTTCAGGGTATTAGCGCCGCTTACATTGGTCAGGTGGGAGGCAAGATTTTCACCGTGAGTGGAACCACGTCCGGCAAGGATAACGTTCTTTGTTAAATTCAATCCACCTGTGATCTCCAACCGACCATCGGATGCGCCGCCGGCGATATTGACGGCGCCGGTCGCATTGCCCAGCGCAGTGGAATACGTCGCCTGTAACACCCCGTCGTTCACATTGGTAGCGCCTGAATATGTATTGCTTCCTCCGAGCACGACCGTGCCGGAGCCGTTTTGTGTGACCATGCCGGAGCCCGAAATGGCGCCGTTTAGAGCGACCGAGCCGCTGCTGTTAAAGACCAAGGAGGCGTTATTAACGACCGCGCCCGCCACCGGCAAGGCGCCGCCATCGCCGACTTGGAGCGTGCTTCCCGCATAGATGGTCGTGCCGCCGCTGTAGACGCAGGCTGCGCCAAGGATGAGTGTGCCGTTGCCCTTGACATCCACGCCTTGCGTTCCGGCCAGGGGAACGTTTATGGCGGCGGTTTGATTTTGGACCGTGATCGAGGGACGCGCCGCACCCACGTTTTCCAGCGTGATCGTTCCGCCGCTGCCGGGATTGACAACCCAGTTTCCAGACGACGAAGTATTCGTGTCTTTGAAGACCAGGGTTCCCAGCGTTCGCGAGCCGTTTAGTTGCACGGCTGCCGTTCCGGAGATGTCCAGGGTGCTGAAATCGGCGATTCCCAGTTTGCCCGAGGCTATAAGTCCGGATTGCCAATTTCCGCCGGATGTCCAATCGCCGCCGGCGATATTCGACCAAATGCCGTTGGCCCCGGAAAAAACATAGCCCACCGCGCTCATGTTGTAATTGGTGTAACTAGTATATGTGCCTTTCAGCCAGTACAAGGCGGTATTTTGCGTGTCCCACACAGGCAGGTTCGGGCGGATATTGTCGAGGGTGGAATTGGCCGTAATCGGAGTCCAGGTCCAGGAGGCCCCGTTATTGTCGGTAAAGCCGCGGTACACCTCCCAATGGCGTTTTCCATCGGCCGAGGAAGTCAAAGCCGCTCCGGTGACCGGATCGGCGTTTGTGGAAATGTAAAGCGTGTTGGGATCGCTGGCATTGAGCGAAATCAAGCCGGTGTATGAGGGCTGGGAGGAATACAAGCATGAGCCCGCATAAGCGATTTGATAATCGTGCCAAGTCGTGCCATCGAATCGAGAATAGCGGTAACGTGAATCGCTGCCACCGCTGCCATTGCTTCCGATGCGAACAGTGTAAGCGAGCACCGGATAACCGTTGGAATCCAATTGGATATCCGAAGTCCAAGCATGGTGAGTCGAATCGGCGGTATAAACCTTCGTTCCAAGCCCAGGGGTTATGCCAGAAGGCAAAGACCCAATCAGTGTGCCGTATGAGTTGTAAATGTTGCTGCCCTGGAGGTAGGCGGCATAGATATTGCTTATAGTCACTTCGTCCGGATGTCCATCGGTATAAGTAAACCAGATTTTATCGGTTCCATTGGAGGCGTACTTGGCATAGGGGCGGGTGCCGACGGAAGTTACGACCACATGTCCGCCGTCACTCCATGAAGATCCGTTGTTGTAGGAAATGAGCACGTTGGGCTGATAGTTTTGGCCGCGATAGAAGTCGTACGTGACGGGCGCAGTGCCCGTAGGGTTGAGCTGGTACACGTTGGAATACGTGGCCCCGTAATTGCTGGTGACGGTATAAGTTTGTTCCGCCGACCAACTGCTCGTATCGCCCGGATTCGTTGTGATGCGATAGCGCACCAGGCTGTCGTTGCCGTGCGTGCAGTAAACGGCGAGGATTTTGCCGTCCGGCCGCACCATGAACGCGGCAGCGGAGTGATCGTCGGCATTGAGAGCGGCATGTAAATCGAACGTGGTTATCGTTCCGGAGGATAGATTGTAGGTTATTACGTCGTTATCTCCGCTGGGATAGGGCACGCTAGCGAAGATCAGTTGATTGTTATTTATGATGGCTCGCTCGTCTTGATACCAGCAATAACCGGCGTTGTTGCTAAAAACAATGGGACTAGTTTGCGCCCGAAGGTTGCCGGCCAGACAGCAGAATAATATGAATCCGATGAAAACATGAAAAATAAAACAACGACTAAAAACCTTCAATATCGATACCTCCTGTATAATGCATACCCGTGATGCAAACTCAAAGTAAGAGGAAAGCAAGGATAAAAAAGGCCGCGGTACTTGGCCCAATCCCCCCGCGGCCTTTGTTGTCATTCATGGTTGGCCATGGTTATCTGGTCGAGGATAATCCTCCTAGATCCAGATGGCAAACCTATAAAACTACTGCTACTTTTTGCGCGAATAAAAGGCGATTCCCATCGCACCCAGGATCAGCAAAATGCAGGTTGCCGGTTCCGGAACGACGGTCAAAGTCGCCGAGGTCGCGCTTTCGCTAAACTGGTACCATTTGGCATCGTCGATAGCTTTCGTCCAAACTCCCCCGCCCATGCTGGTGAACCCATTGACGGAGAACGTGGCGTCGACAAAGGTATCTACCGTTGCGTTCGCGATCGTCCAGCTATCGCCGAAGTTCGTGCTTGCGCCGGTAAGATCGAAGTTGAAGATGCCGTCGAATTCAGCAGTTCCGGTTCCCGAAATGCTGTTGTTCACGCCACTGGCCCCGATAGTGAAGTTCATAAGGCTGTTGGCGGCAAAAGTGAGCCGGCTATGAGCCGCGTCGGCACCAAGTAGCTTAATGCTGCCGTTATAAGTGTTCAGCCCGGAATCGATATAAACGGTGCGGGCTGCTTCGCCACTACCGTTGGCGCCAATATAGAGATTTCCCGAGCCGCTTATTTTTGAATCAACGTTGAAGTGGCTTTGGCAGATGAGTCCGCCACCGTTGCTGGTAACGAAAATATTTCCGGCGAGTGTCCATGTGTCGCCGCTTCCCATCCCATCTCGGACAGTTCCGGCGTCCAGGATCAAATTCCCGACTGTAATGGTGGGGCTAGTGGGGGTCTTGTTTATCAAACAGTTGTTGTTGGTGGTGCCGTCGGTGAGAAATGGGTAGTGCGGCGAGGGTCCTCCAATCGTGAGTGAATCACCTGCGAAGGTATAGTTTCCGGCAGTAGTCGGTGTTCGCAGGAGCCAACCACCATTGGAATAGGTGTTTCCGGCGGAAGGCGCTCCAGCGGGGCTCCAGTGGGATTCTGCATCGCTGTTGAACGACGTGTTAGCCGCATTGGTGTCGTCGGCGGTCATAACGGCGGCCATTGCCGGTGTGCTCAGGATGCACAAGCATCCCAGCAGTAAAATAAGGACAAGTTTGATTCTCATAGCAGTGCTTCTCCTAAAGTGTAGTAAAATGTTAAACACATAAATACGACCATTAAATTGCGGCTCTTCTGATTCCGCCTGCCGGACGTCTCCGCTGGGAGCATTCACCGCGAAATACGGCCTTCCGAAAGGAACTTAGGGAAGGACATCCTCAGAAGACATCGAGCAGCTTATACTGTAAAAAAGAATGGTCAAAAAGTCGGACCATTAAAAAGAGCGCTGCCTCATTTCAAATTTTAAAAAAAGTGTAAGCCAAAGAAGATTGTTTAAAAGACACTCCAACTAGCGACTAAAATATCATTTAACCGTACTACGAAGGTTGATGCTGGATTAGCAATTCAATAAACCCAATACTCTTATCATCTTCGATGCGATTCATTCAAATATCTGCGTAAGGCCATAAATATCACTATTTATGTGCTCATTCGTAAGATTTTTCTCTACAATTCCTATTGTTGAATCTCCGTAGAGTATTGAACCTAATGCAAAAAATCCCAAAAATCTGGAAAAAAACGCATGTAGAAGAATTTATATACATTAATGGCCATCGGCCCAGGCTTAGCGTGTTGGCCCAACTCGCCTGGGCAAGGGCTTGATAGTGTCAAAATGATGTTGATCTGATTACAGATGTATACGCATACGAGGCCAAGGAGCTTTATAGTCTGCTATGTCAGACTATCGGATTGTCTTTGCCAACATCAAAAAACACTGTAAATTGTGGAGTGTCTTTCTTGAGTTGACGCCAATTTTGTCTCTTCTCTGTTTCGGCCCCACACATTCATCCATTTCCACCGGCCGTTATCGGTTAGTTGTCCCTAACTTTACGGCTTGCCTGCCTCGTATATCTTTTGGATCTCCTCTGGAGATAACGCACTTTCGAAAATCATCAGCTCGTCCATCCTGCAATTGATGCTGCGGACTTTATTTGGGGAAGGATCATTTCCAGACTCGAGCCAACCGCCGATCGTGGCCGATCCTATCTCGATTACAGGTATCTGCGAGTTGTATGGCCGATTACGCAGTTGGCGATAGCCGACGACGTCACTCTCGACGACCGATATCTGTGTATCGTATGACTGGGATAAAATGCATTTCTCATTTACATACATGAAACAACGTTTGTTCATTCTGTCTATAACCAGGGAGATCATAGACCATTGGTTAAGGAAATCATCGGGAACGGCTTCTTTGGATTGGAAGATTACCGTGTTTTTAAGTCCATTGAACGTAAACTCGGCCACGTCAATGTGCTTATCGGAATTGATTTCCCAATGTAATTGGCCGGGCCGGCTCCAGTCGTTTGACAACAAAAGACCGTTTAAGGTGTTCGCCAATTTGCTGATATTTACCCATGTGACCAATGTAATTTGCTCATATTTATCGTTCAAATTGACTCGCACGCCCGCATCTTGGGCCATGAATTCCAATGCGCTTTTCTCTTGGAAACGGCCGCCCACCCAAGCGGCATTCTGTATTTCGCCGTTATATTTTGCTCCGCTGGGGGAGCGGTTCAGTAACACTTTTGTATTATTCGGATCGGGTTGGAAATCATAATAGGCCACTAAACCCGGGCGACTTCGCAACTCACGACTGGCTTCCAACCAACGCTGATAAGACGTCGGAGGCGGAGGCGCCAACTGCAAAGTTGGAAAATCGCTTCTTTTACAAACCTGACGTGTAAACTTAAACTGTTCGTATACCCCCGCCTGGCCCTCTTGAAGCGGAATCGGCGTGGTCCAGTTACCATCCGTCTTCTTGGCTTCAGCTATGATTTTGCCTGCAAAAACAGCAATCGCTGCACGGCCGTTGGCTTCCACCGCCACACCGAATTCCGTGCCCATATCGACGAAACGGGCGTTGGGCGTAACGATAGTGAATTGCCGCGATTGTTCGGTGTCTGCCCGGGCTGTCAATTTCCCCCGGCTAAGAAAACCGGATTTCGGCGAATCCACGGTATAAGAAACCGGACCTTCCATCAGCACCACGGCCTTATTGGAATACGTGATCTGAACAAGACCTTTTTCAAGCTGCAATTGCCGTCCGACGCTTAATTGCTCCGCTTCTTCCGGCGCCGGATCTGCCGCTGACCATTGGCAGTTTCTCATTTCCGTGATTTGAGCTACGAGTTCGGTTACCACCGGAAAATCAGCGGGACGTCGGAAGTTTAAATAATATATCGGCGCTATAATCGCTAAACCAAGAAACAGAAAAATCAATATGAATGTCAGAGGCGAGTGCTGGTTGAAAAAACTTGACCAATCAGATAGAAAAGTCAGGATGGGCGACTGATTGGGAATATTTGTTTCAGGAGCCGAGGACGCATGCAAGCCTGAAATCTTCATTCCACGTTGCCTGGCGCTCAACAACCACAGAATTTCGGCATTGACGGTAAGAAAGTCAACGTAGAACTCCTGTGCCATAGGATCTGCGTCCAGCAACATTTCCAACTCTTGCATTTCCTGCTCTGTGATCGTGCCATTGCAGTCGGCAGCGATGAGCTGACAGATCCGAGGGTCGATGTTTTCAGGAAAGGAACTCATTAGAACCCCTCCTCCTTAAGGGCGTTTTGAATGCACTTCCAAAGTTTAAAGCGAATTTGACTTATTGTATTGTAGATGCTTCCCACAGGCCGTCCCAATTGTTTCGCCACTTCTTGTATGCTGTGCGTCTCGTCAAAACAGAGTTTCAACAATTGTTGACTTGCCGAGGAAAGTTTTCCCAAACAATAGACCAACATCGTGGTTTGGATTGTATGTATTTCATCACGATTTATATGCAAATCTGAAATCTTGGACAAGAGTTTGTCGCTAAAACACACGCGGCTTCGGCCTTTGGCCCTTATGTAGTTTTGCACTTTATAAAAGGCAATGCGGCTGCCCCAGGCAATAAAACTTGTTCCCGTTTTATATTCAAGCCTTTTCTTCCAAAGTACTAAATTAGTTTCCTGAAGAATGTCATCCGAGTCGGATGAATTACGGACCAAGGTATATATATAACCGTACAGAGAGCGCTGATGCTGGGTAAGCAGTTCAACAAACGCGATACTCCCATCATCTTCGATGTGATCCATGCAAATATCTGCTAAAGGCCACAAACATCACTAGTTACGTGCTCATTTGCAATTTTTTCGCCATAATTCATAATGTGGTATCTCCGTAGAGTATTAAACCTAATGAAAAAAATCCCAAAAATCCGGAAAAAAGTGCCTGTTGAAG
>JBEKGL010000073.1:0-10690 GCA_050012815.1 Thermoguttaceae bacterium | reverse complement strand
TTTTTGGCCCGTGCCGCTGCGGGGCAAGAGGTTCAGGAACACGGGCAGATAATCGATCCGCGGCAGGACTTTTTCGATGCCCATCAAGGCCACGTGTACCGGCGGGGTGGCGGTGGAAAGGCCGGCGTTGCCCTCGTTTTCGATGACGACCAGCGTGCCCGTGTCGGCCACGGCGAAATTGCAGCCCGATATGCCCATGCCCGCCTGGAGATATTCATTGCGAAGGTGTTTGCGGGCGATGGCCGTTAGTTCTTCGTGCTTGACGGTATATGGTTCGTTTAGTTTGTCGGCAAACAGCCGGCCCACGTCGGCCACGGACATGTGAATGGCGGGCGTGACGATATGCACCGGGCGCTGATGGGCGAGTTGCACGATGTACTCGCCCAGGTCGGTTTCCACCGCGCGGATGCCCTCGGCCTCCAGCACGTTGTTCAATTCCATCTCCTCGGTGACCATGGACTTGGATTTGACCACGCTTTTAACCTTGTTTTCCCGGGCGATGTCGAGGATAAGGCGGTTGGCCTCGGCGGCGTTTCGGGCCCAGAGGACCGTGGCGCCGCGTGCGGAGATGTTGCGCTCGAACTCGATGAGCAATTTATCCAGATTGGCTATTGTATACGATTTGATCTGATGGGCGGCCTCGCGCCAGTCCTGAAAGTAGGGAACCGAGTCAGTCACGGCGCGGTTTTTTTGGTTCGATTTTTCGGTATTCACGCCCAAGGCCGCCGGCGCGCCGGGTTCGCCGAGCCCTTTGGTTTCCGGAGTAAGGAATTCCGCGCCGTCGAGATGAACTTGTGTATGGGACATTTGTTGTTAACCTTTTTCAGACAAAAAAATTACCACGGAGGCACGGAGAATACGGAGAATATTAAACTAAGGATATCGAATAAAATAACGTATGCAACGGCTTACTTATAAGTTGCGTACGGCAAAACACCATGGTGCCACTGTTTGCAAACAAGCAGTGGCACATTGAAAATATCCCAACATTCAGTTTGTAAGATGCACTGAATTATATTATTACTCCGTGTTCTCCGTTCCTCCGTGGTGGATATATTCACGCACGCAAAGCGATAATGGCTTCCACGTCGGTCGGTTTGACGTCGCCGCGTTCGCCCAGGGGGCGGCCGCGTTTGGCCAATCGCTCGGCCACGAGTTTGCCGGCCTCGGCCGGAATATTGTAATCGGCCAGGCGCGTGCCCACGCCGAGTGAGCGGAAGAAACCGTCGGTCTTTTCAATGGCCGCATCGATCAGGGCGTTCTCGTCGCCGTCGGCAAGTCCCCACACGCGCCGGGCGTATTGCAGCAGTTTTTGTTTTTTCCGCTCTTGAAAATGCCGGATCGTGCCGGGATAAATCAAGGCCAGGGTTTGGGCGTGATCCAGGCCGTACAGGGCGGTGATTTCGTGGCCGATCATGTGCGTGGACCAATCTTGCGGCACTCCGCAGCCGACCAACCCGTTCAGTGCGTTGGTTGCGCACCACATGATATTCGAGCGGGCGCTGTAGCTGTTCGGATTGGCCATTGCCTTGGGGCCTTCTTCGACGAGCGTGAGCAAAATCGCCTCGGCCTGGCGGTCTTGCAGGGGCGAGCCCGCGTCGAAGGTCATGTACTGCTCCATTACGTGGGCAAAGGCATCCACGATGCCGTTGGCCGTTTGCCGCGGCGGCAGGGAAACAGTCGTGGCCGGATCGAGTATGGAAAATTTGGGAAATACTTGCGGGCTGGAAAAAGCCAGCTTTTCCCGGGTCGAATCGCGGCTGACGACCGCAAAGCAATTCGCTTCCGAACCCGTCGCCGGCAGAGTCAGCACGCAACCCAGTGGCAAAACCTCCGCCGGGACCCGACGCGGATCTTTCATGAAGTCCCAAGGATCGTCACCGACGTAACAAGCCGCGGCGGCGATAAACTTGACGGCGTCGAGCACCGAACCTCCGCCCACGGCCAAAAGAAAGTCGGCGCCCTGTTTCCGGATCGACTCGACGCACTTCATGCACGTTTCGTAGCGCGGGTTGGGCTCGATGCCGGCGAACTCGATCAACGGCCGGCCGGCCATGGCCTTGGCGACCTGGTCGTACACGCCGTTTTGCTTGATCGATCCGCCGCCATAGACCATCATCACTCTGGATGCGGCCGGAATCAGGTTTGGCAATTCCTTGATGGTCCCTTTGCCAAAGACTATTTTGACCGGATTGTAGTAAGTGAAATTTAGCATCAAATTAATTCCGATTAAACAAAAGCCCACTGCGGTGGGCAATAAATTGCCCACCCCTAACACAAACTATTTACTCTGTTAACTTATTTCCATTTTCCTGCCAGCCGGCGGTGAGCACATCGGCGATGTGCATGGTGCGGATATGTTTCGTGGCGGGATTGCGCTGCAATATGCCGCCGATGTGCATGAGGCAACTGACGTCGTTGGAAACGAGGACGTCCGCGCCGCTTTTGACGACATTTTCGGCCTTGGTATTGCCCATGGCCAGCGAAGTTCCAGGCATCTTCACGCTGAACGTGCCGCCGAATCCGCAACATTCCTCGATGTTGGGCAACTCGCAGTAGGTCAAACCGCGGACGCTGTGTAGTAGTTTCAGGGGTTGTTCCGCCGCGCCCAGTTCGCGCCGGCTGTGACAGCCGATGTGCAACGCGGCTTTGTGCGGAAAGGCGGCGCCGGTGTCGGTTACTCCCAGAATATCGACGAGAAATTCGGTCAACTCGAAGACCCGGCGTCCGGTATCGACCACTTCTTGGCTGGGATCGACGTGCCCGAAAAACACCCGGCACATGGCCGCGCACGAACCGGACGGGCACACGATCCACTGTTGCCCTTCCATTGCCTTGCAGAAATGATGGATTACGCGGCGGGCTTCTTCCCAGTACCCGGAGTTGAAGGCCGGTTGTCCGCAGCAGGTTTGGCGGTCGGGAAAGACCACCGGCACGCCATACTTCTCCAGCAAAGCCGCCGTGGAGCGGCCAATGGAAGGAAAAAACTGGTCGATGTAGCAGGGAATAAACAGCGCCACCGGTTGGCCGGCCTGGTACGGCGGCTGGTCCCGGCGAGGCGCAGGTGGATTGATTGACTGGATCATGGCTGAAACCTCCCCAATTTTTATACCGTTTATCAGTCCGTTTGGCCAGGGGTGCGAAAGAGCGATTCCCCTGGCCAAATGGGTAAAAGGTGCTTAAAATAATGGGATGTTTGCGGAGTTCCGCGTTTACATTTGTTGAAAGTTCAGAAAAAGAATATTGTATGAAAAGTCAGGGCCGGGGCGTGTCGCCCCGGTAATTACGGGCCGACACGGCCCGGCTCCGAGGATAAGACGCGGTATCCATCATATTGTGCGCGAAGGCTGAGGTGGAAACATGTTCACGGGTTTGATGCTGATTGCCTGGTCCTTGGCGGGCGAGCCGTCACCGTCGGCAAGCGACGACTTGAAACAGGAAATCCGCCGTCTGGTGCATGAACTCGATTCCGACGAGCTTGCCCAACGCAACGCCGCAGAGGAGGCGCTGATCGGCAAAGGCCCCGCAGCGCTGGATCTACTGCCTGAGCCGACCGATCGCGCGTCGGCCGAGGTCCGCGAGCGTCTGGCCCGTGTCCGGCAAAAGCTGCAACAAGCCGCGGTCTTGTCGTCGGCAAAACCTTCGCTCATCACGCTTGACGCCGAGTCCATGCCGCTTTCCAAGGTGCTCTCCGCGCTGGAGGAGCAGTCGGGCAACAAGATCGTGGATTACCGCGAGCGGTTCGGGCAGTCGGCGACCGATCCCGCGCTAAAAGTTCATTTCCATAAAACGCCGTTCTGGCAGGCGCTGGATCAGGTCCTGGACCAGGCCAATTTGACGGTGTATCCATTTGGCGACGAGCCGGGATTGAACATAGTGGAACGGGCATTGGGGCAAACGCTCCGCGTCCGCAACGCGGTGTACGCCGGGCCGTTTAGGTTCGAGCCGACGCGCCTCGACGCCCGGCGCGACCTGAGCAATCCCAAGGCTTCGGTGTTGCGACTGACGATCGAGGCCGCCTGGGAGCCGCGCTTAAAACCCATCAGCCTGGTGCAGCGCCTCTCCGACGTGCAGGCGGTCGACGATCGCTCCGGGCGGTTGAACGTGGAATCCGAAGAGGCGGAAATCGAAGTGCCCGCGGAGGGTCTGAAATCGGCGGTAGAATTGACGCTGCCCTTTGCCCTGCCGCCGCGCGAGGTTAACAAAATCACCCGGGTAAAAGGCAAAATAACCGCTTCGATCCCCGGGCGCATCGAGGAGTTCCGCTTCGACGATCTACTGAAGGCCAAAAACGTGGAAAAACATTTGGCCGGCGTGACCGTCACCCTGGAGCAAGTCCGCCGGAACAACGATGCCTGGGAGGTTTTCGTCCGCGCCCGCTTCGACGAACCCGGCGACGCCCTGGCCTCGCACCGCGGCTGGATCTTCCGCAACGAAGCCTATCTGCAAGGCGCGGACGGCAAGCCTATCGCTTATGATACCATGGAAACCACCCTGCAAACCAAAAACGAAGTCGGGGTTTCCTATATTTTCGTCCTTGATAAACCACCCGCCAACATGAAGTTCGTATACAAGACCCCGGGGGCGATTATAGGCGCCGGCGTGGAATACGAACTCCGCGATCTGAAATTGCCCTGATGCCAAATAATAAGAAATTTCCAAAAAAATACGTTCCGCGGAAGCAGCCGGCAACATCCCTCCGGACGGCGCTGCCGCTTGGCGCGTTGGCGGGAGCGGCGGCTATCGCGGTCGTTGTTTTTCTGGTTTACTTCCCCTCGATAAACGGCGGATTCGTCCTGGATGACAACCATCTTTTAACAGATGCTCTTTTTGTCAAGGCTACCGACGGTCCGTATCATTTTTGGTGCACAATCGAACCCGTGGACTATTGGCCGATGACTAATACCACGTTTTGGCTCGAGTGGCGGCTGTGGGGGCTGCACTCGACCGGATACCACGTCACCAATTTGATCCTGCACATTGTAGAATCCTGGCTGATATGGATCATTTTGCGGAAGTTGCACATTCCCGGGGCTTTTTGGGCGGCAATGATATTCACCGTGCATCCGGTGAACGTGGAGGCGACGGCCTGGATCGCGCAGCGGAAAGAGACGATGGCGATGCTGTTTTTTCTGCTGTCGATTTTGTGGTATTTTAAGGCCAGCAGGCCCGGGGCAAGTGAGGACACGGCGATTGCGCGTTCCCGGGGGGAACCCTGGGAACGAGTAACTAGCTCCTCTCCCCCGGCTTCTAGCCCCTGGTCCCTCATTTATTGGCTGAGTCTGGCGGCGTTTGTGTTGGCGATGTTGGGGAAGGGATCGGTGGCGATATTGCCGGTGTTGCTTTTGGGGATTGTCTGGTGGTTGCGCCCCATGGGGACTGTCCCAATTTTCGTGTCAACGAAAATGGGACTGGCCCCTTCTTGCCCTTATACTCGCCGGGATATTGTGCGGATCGCGCCTTTTTTCCTGGTTGCCGCGGCTATGGTTTGGATAAACGTATGGTTCCAAACGCACGGTTCAGGAGAAGTGATTCGACGCTACGGTTTCATGGAGCGACTGCTGGGTGCCGGCGGAGCGGTGTGGTTTTACCTTTACAAGGCGCTTTTTCCAATCGATTTGTGCTTTGTATATCCGCAATGGAAGATCGAGGCGGGTGAACTGTTGTGGTGGGTGTCGCTTGCCGGGGTGTTGGCCGTTACGGCCGTTCTGTGGTGGTATAGAAAAACATGGGGCCGGCCGCTTTTGTTCGCCTGGGGATTTTTCGGCGTGGCGCTTTTGCCGGTGCTGGGCTTTACAGACGTGGGTTTCATGAAATTCACTCTGGTGGCCGACCGTTATCAGCACATTGCCCTTATCGGCGTAATTGCGTTGGTTTCGGCCGGTTTGGGTACGTGGCAAGGGCGGGCCCGGGGCCGGCCGCGACTGGCGGCAATTACCGTTGCCGTGATTGCGGTGGGGATGCTGGCGCTGCTGACATTCCGGCAAAGCAGCCTTTACCGTGATGCAAAGACTTTGTATCCGGCCACGCTTTTGAAAAATCCTGATTGTTGGCTGGTCCGCAACAACCTGGGCGGCGCATTGTTTGAAGAAGGCCAGGTGGATGAGGCGATGCATCAGTTTAGAGAATCCGTACGGCTAAATCCCGATTATGCCGACGCCCACAGCAACCTGGCCGTCGGACTGCTCCAAAAAGGTCAGTACAAGGAGGCGATCGAACACTGCGAGGCAGCCCTGCGTCTGAAAAATAATAAATATCCCGAGGCCCATCACAACCTGGGGATCGCACTGGTCAATGTAGGGCGACTGCCCGAGGCGATTGAACATTTCAAAAATGCGTTGGAGCTTACGCCTTTCTACCCTGATGCCGAAAACAACCTGGGCAACGCACTGCTGAGAACGGGCCGGCTCGAGGAGGCCAAGGAACATCTTGAAAAAGCCTTGTTCTTAAATCCTGGCTTGGCCGACGCCCACCTCAACCTGGGCGTTGTTTTTCAATCAAAGGGCCGATATCCGGAGGCGATCTACCACTACCTGCGGGCCTTGGCGTTGAATCCCAACGATTTTACTTATCGCTACGCATTGGGTAACGTTCTGGTCGAAACAAGACGGTACGAGGAGGCGATCAGGTGTTACCTGGAGGTTTTGCGGCTTAAACCCAACTTCGTGGAGGGCTATTTCAGTTTGGCATTGGCTTATGCCAATATACATCAATCCGCCCAGGCCCTGGACGCGGCCCGGAAGGCTTTGGAACTTGCCCGATCCAAGGGACAGACGGAGCCGGCCAAGAAGATTGAAGATTGGTTGAAATCGTATCAGAACGCGGTAAATAGGGGCGAGGGGCGAGAAAAGCGATGAAGGATGGCCAACCGCAAAAAATCATCCGATAAACACATTCCCCAAACTTGGTTGCGGTCTTCCGTCCCGGCGGCGGCGCGGCTGGGCGCGATGGCCGGAGCTGCGTTGATCGCGGCGACCATCTGCATTGCCTACTATCCCGCCTTAAGCAGCGGGTTTATCCTGGACGACGACAAACTTTTAACGGCAAACTCGCAGATTCGGGACCAGGACGGACCGTATCAATTCTGGCTCACCACTAAAGCCTACGATTATTGGCCGGTGACAAACAGCACGCTGTGGATGGAGTGGCGGCTGTGGGAAATGAATCCGATCGGGTATCATGTCACCAACCTGGCGCTGCACGCGGCCGCATCGCTTTTGATTTGGCTGATATTGCGGAAGTTATCCATCCCCGGCGCATTTTTGGCGGCCTTGATCTTCGCCGTGCACCCGGTGAACGTCGAGTCGGCGGCCTGGATAGCCCAACGCAAGGACGATCTGGCGATTGTTTTTTTCCTGTTGTCGATTTTGTGGTACTTGAAGACCGACATGCCCACGGTAAACGTGGGCATGGCACCCGCGACACCCGCGCGTTCCCAGGGGGGACCCTGGGAACGAGAAACTAGCGCCCGGCCCCTGGCCCCTGGCCTCCGGCCCCTGGCCCCTAGCCTCTTGTCCTTTTGGTATTGGCTCAGTCTTCTGGCGTTTATGTTTGGGATGCTTAGCAAAGGCTCAATAGCGATTTTGCCGCTGTTGTTATTGGGGATTGTCTGGTGGCTGCGCCCTCTAACCAGATGGGACCTGGCGCGGACTGCGCCATTTTTCCTGATTGCCGCGGTATTGGCGGCAGTGAACGTGTGGTTCCAAACGCATATGGGCGGATCGATCCGGACCGTCGGTTTATCGGTGCGTATATTGGAGGCCGGAGCGGTCGTCTGGTTTTATTTGTACAAGGCGGTTCTGCCGATCAATCTTGTTTTCATCTATCCCTTGTGGCGCATCGATCCCGGCGATTTCCGCTGGTGGCTGCCGCTGGCGGCGACATTGGCCGTTACGGCAGTATTGTGGCTGTTTAGAAAAGGCTGGAGCCGACCGATCCTGTTCGCTTGGGGATTTTTCTGCGTGTCGCTTCTGCCGGTGATGGGTTTTACCGACGTGGGATTCATGAAGCACTCCTTGGTGGCCGACCATTATCAGCACATTGCCGTCATCGGGGTGATCGCCCTGGCCGCGGCGGGTTGGAGTGTTTGGAGCAGGCGTTTGCGGGGCGCGTTCGCTTGGACCGCCTGCGCGGCGGCGGTAATCGCGGTGCTCGCGCTTCTGCTGCTGAGCAGGCTGCAAAACGAGTTGTATCGCGACACCGCCGAACTGTATCGGCGGACTTTGGAAAAAAATCCCGACTGCTGGCTGATCCACAATAACCTGGGCGTCATCCTGGCCAATGCGGGATGCAAACAGGAGGCTATTGCACACTACAAGGAGACCCTCCGGCGTAATCCGGATTATGCCGAGGCCCACAACAACCTGGGAAATGTCTTGGGGGCCTTGGACCACTGGCAGGACGCGCTCGGATGTTACCACCGGGCCCTCGATCTCGTGCCGGAGAATCCCCTTACTCTGAATAACCTCGGTTACGCGCTGGGCAGTCTGGGCCGGTTTCCGGAGGCCATCGAACAATATCAAAATGCATTGAAAATCCAGCCGAATATAAGCGGAATCCACGACAATATGGCGTTTACGCTGCTCCAAATGAACCGGCTTCCGGAAGCCTTGGAACATTACCAAGTGGCCATCGGCCTGGAGCCGAAGGATCCTAAGTTACATGCGCACTACGGTTTCGCCTTGACCAAGGCCGGCCGGTTGCCCGAGGCGATTGACGAGTGCCGGGAAGCCCTGCGACTGGCTCCTAATTATCCTGACGCCCATGTTAACCTGGGCACAGCACTGGCCCTGTCGGGTCAACAGCAAGAGGCGATCGAACATTACAAGCGGTCCCTGCTGTACAAACCGGACAATGCTCCAGTTTATTACCAATTGTCGATGTCGTATGTCTGGATGCGCCGGTTTTCCGAGGCCGAGGCCGCGGCCCGGAGGGCATTGGATCTTGCCCGATCTCAAGGGCAGACTGCGCTGGCCAGGCAGGCCGAAGATTTGTTGAATTCCGTTCACGCCCGCTCGCCGGACCTAAACAGCGCGCCGCCTTCTTTAAAATAGGCAAGGGGCTTTTGGGACGTAGTCTTCAATCGCTTTGAGCAACTCTATTCTATTGATGGGCTTGGTAAGATAGCCGTTGCAGCCGGCGTTGAGGCATTTTTTTTGATCACCCAGCATGGCTTGGGCGGTCAGGGCAACGATTGGTTTTGTATAACCGGCGTTGCGCAGGCTTCTGGTCGCTTGGTATCCATCCATGATCGGCATTTGCATATCCATCAAAACGACATCGAAGGGGCGGTTATTCTGTTGGGCTTCCAGGGCAAGGTCCATGGCTTCTTGACCATTTTCCGCCACGGTCACTTCGGCCCCCGCCTTGCGTAGAACGAAGGCTATCAATCGCTGATTATCAGGCCCGTCTTCCGCCAGGAGAATGTGGCAGTTGAGCTTTATCTCTTCGCTTAAGGTTTGTGAATCGCCCTGGGCGGCTTGGGAGGGATGGTCAACGAGTTTGATTCCGTCCAGCGAACCGGTGTCGATGGTGACTGAGAACTTGCTGCCTTTTCCGGCAGCGCTGTGCACCGTGATATTACCGCCCAGCATCACGGCAAGCCGCCGGCTGATGGCCAGACCCAAGCCGGTGCCGCCGTATCGGCGGCAGGTCGACAAATCGCCCTGGGAAAACGGCTGAAAGAGCATGTCGATTTGCCGCTTCGAAATTCCGATGCCCGTGTCGATAACGTCGAAGTTTAACTTGGGTTGCTTATCCGCGCCGGCAACGCAGCGCAGGACAATCCGCACGCCGCCGATTTCGGTGAACTTGATGGCATTGCCGATGAGATTGACCAGTATTTGCCGCAGGCTGAAAGGATCGGTTTGAATGTTTTCAGGTATATCGCCTTCATAATCCAGCGACAGTGAAAGGCCCTTTGCGTCGGCGCAAACCTTCATGGTGGATAGGACGTCGGCAACGATGTGACCGGGCGAACATATCACGGGCGTGATTTCGAACTTACCGGTTTCGATCTTGGAAAGATCGAGGATATCGTTGATGATGGCGAGGAGATATCCCCCGTTGCGTTTGATGATGCGGGCCGCTTCGTTGGCCTCTTGCCTCGTGGTATCGCCCAAAAGGATATCCGAGAATCCGAGGATTGCCGTCATGGGGGTGCGGATCTCGTGGCTCATGTTGGCCAGGAACGCGCTTTTTGCCCGATTGGCGGCATCGGCCTCTTCCTTGGCTTTAGCCAATTGGATTTCCGCGCGTTTACGCATCAGAGTTTCAGTAAAGGCGGTGGCCAGCGACTCGATGGTTTTTTGATCGGCGGCATCATAGCCCGATTCCTTATTCATCAAAGCGATCATCCCGATCATTCTTCCGCCCTCCTGTAAAGGAACACCCAGGAACGCTTTAGGCGCCGGATCGCTTTCGAGTATGCCCATGGCGTCGGGCAGCCCGGATGAATCGTTCTTTATTACCGATTTGCCATCCTTGATCACACTTGCCCACATATCGCGGATTTCCATGTTCCGCGTCGTTGTCATAGCGGCGGCATTGGTAACGTGACAGGAATTACAACCGTCGTCGCTGACGGCCATGGAGTCGAAACACCCGGCCTTGTTTATCTCGCCTATGAAGCCGAATTTGCTTTTGGTCAACTTTTGAGCCTCCAGGAGGCATAATTGAGCCAGCTCCTTTT
>JBEKGL010000072.1:0-10781 GCA_050012815.1 Thermoguttaceae bacterium | reverse complement strand
CGGCACAATCGGCCGCAGCGCCGGCGGCGGCAAGAGTCGATGAGGTTCGGCCTTCGGTATTTTATTTGCCCGACAAACACGGCAACCTCCAGGCGGTTCTGGATTTCAACTACGAGGACTTCATCGAGTTATACAAGCTCAAGCAGCGGATCGACGAGCGCGAGGTGCGCCCGCGTTACGGTATTCAACGCATGTCGATTAGCGGCGCGGCCGGAACTGAAAATGCCGAATTGACGGTGCAATTTCAAATCACCCTTGGCGACGGCGATTGGGTCAGGGTGCCGTTGCGTCTGGATCGAGCCTTGCTTCGCGAGCCGGCGCAATACCAGGGACCAGGCGAGTGTTTTGTCCTATTCGAGGGCGAAGGCGAAGGGTACGTCGCTTGGATTCGCGGTAATAAGGAAGGGCCGCACCAGATCAGCCTTAAAATGCTTGCGCCGCTAAGTGTGTCGGGCGAAGAAACAAAGCTTAAACTATTCACACCCCGGGCGGCAGCCTCGGAGATGAAATTAACGATTCCTCAGCCCGATGCGGTGGCAACAGTTTCCGAAGGCGCCGCCCTGCTTCAACCCGCCGCCGCGGATGGCGGAACCTTGTTTACGGCATTGGGGCTCCACGGTGAATTTCAATTGGCCTGGCATAAGGCCGGGGCGCCTACGGCCGATGTTCCCCCGGTTCTGGAGGCCGCCGTCAATGTATTGGCCAGGATGGACAGTCAGGGCATCGCCGGCGAAGCGACTTTATCCATTCACAGTTTCGCGTCTCCGTTTGATCGGTTTGTAGTGCGTTTGCCGGTCGGGGCCGAGCTTGTACCCGCAAGCGCGCCGGGCTATTCGATTCTGCCGCTGGAAGGAAAAAAGGAGGCGGACGGCGGACAAGCGATGGTCGAAGTTCGTTTGCACAAAAAAACCACGGGCCCGGTCGAAATTCACCTATCGACGCGGCGGAACTTCGGCCCGGAACCGCCGACGGAGGGCTTCGATCTGGCCGGCTTCGAGGTTTTGCAGGCGGCGCGGCAATGGGGCGTGATCGCCGTGGCGGTCAGCAACGACCGGCAGGTGGTTTGGGGCCCGCAGACCGGAGTCCGGCAGACCGATCTTTTGCCCGAATCCATGCACGGCGAAGGCATAGTGGCCGGTTTCGAGTATTCCGCTTGCCCGTACACGCTGACGGCCGGCCTGGCCCCGCGAAAGACGCGGATCAACGTGGACCCGCAATACATATTGCTTGTCGGCCAAGACCGCATCGAGTTGGAGGCGAAATTATCTTGCTTTATCCGCGGGGCGAAGATCAACGCCTTGCGTTTGACGATGCCGGATTGGGAAATCGACGAGGCCGGGCCGGAAAATATCGCGGCCCAGGACGCCATCGACCGCGACGAAACTGGAACCGTTTCGATACCTTTACGTCAGCCTTTGTCGGGAAAATTGGAATTGAGTTTTCGCGCGCACAAGATGCTGGAAAAATCGGCCGCGGGTATTTCCGTTGCCTTGCCCGTGCCGCAAGTTATTTCGCCCGGCCCCGCGATATTGGCGATAGTGCCGGCCGATAACGTGGAACTCACTCCCGATGAGGACTCGATCCAAGGACTAACGCGCCGGCAAATCGCCCCGCCCATGAAACTGCCCGAACGACGGCAGGACGCGCTCTATTACCGTGGCGAAGGCAAAAACGCCGTTTTCGCGGCCCGGATACGCGTGCATCCCCGTCGCCTGACTCTGGATGCGGCAAGCCACGTACATCTGGAAACGGACTCCGCGAAAGTAACGCAAAATTTCGCCTATGCAATCGACTATGAAGCGGCGGATCATCTGCTGCTGGACGTTCCGCCGGCGCTGGCCGGTCCGAACCGCATGGAGATCCTGCACAATGGAAAGCCTTTGACCGCCAAGATCATCACCGAAAGTCCCGAAGGCGCCGTTCCCGCCGGGATGGTCCGCTTGCGCGTGAACCTGCCCGAGGCGTCCATCGGCCGGTGCGATCTGGTCGTTCAGTACGCCGCCGACATGCCGGTGCTGGAAATCTCCTCTCGAACGTCCTGGAGCGTGCCCTTGGTCGTGCCCGCCGACGCCGAAACGACCGATAACAAGTTGTCTCTTACGGCCGCGCCGGGCGTCCGCATTTTCAGTCACGGCGACGTCTGGCAGTCGTCGGATAAAGACTTTGCGCACAGCGGATCGCAAACCGGTTTGGAGCTTAAGGCCGAAAAATGCCGGGAGAAACTTGATCTGGTGTTGCGGCGGGAATATCTCCCGGCGGCCGGCGCTACCGTGGTCGAGCGGGCGTGGATTCAAACCCGGCTCACTTCTTCCGCACGCCAGGATCGAGCGGTTTTTCAATTCACCGGCAATCGAAAAGAACTGCTCTTTCAACTGCCCAACGGGGCGGCGCCGGAACAGATGCTGGTCATGCTCGACGGCAAGCGCGTGGAAGCGCAAGCGGCGGGCGAAAACCGCTTCTCGCTGGCTCTGCCCGGCGAAGGCGAAATACGCTCGCATCTCATCGAGTTGGACTATCACTTCCCCGGTCCGCGCCCGGCGCAGGGATTGTTATCGCTCGATTTTCCGCGATTGGGTTCCAATGTCTGGACGCGGCGGCTGTATTGGCAACTCGTATTGCCGCAAAACGAACACGTTCTGATCAATCCGCCCGGATTCGACCGCGAGTACTACTGGAAATGGTGCGGATATTTTTGGGGCCGCGAGCCGGTTTTAAATCAGATGCAATTGGAAACTTGGATCGGCGCTTCACAGCACGCCATGCTGCCCGAGGGCGCTAGCGTATATTTATACGGCAACTTGGGCAGCGCCGATCGCGCCGAACTGCGCACCGTGGGGCGAACCTTGATCGTGGCCCTCGCCTCCGGAGCGGCGCTCGTACTCGGGCTGGTTTTGATCTACGTGCCGATAGTCCGGCATCCTTTCAGCCTGCTCGCGATAAGCCTCGGACTGTTGAGCCTGGCGATGATCTATCCGGAGCCGGCGGCCATGATCGCCCAAGCCTCGGGTTTGGGACTGGCGTTGACGCTTTTGGCTGGCATATTGGAGCGAAGCATGGCGCGGCGCCGCAAAAAGTTATTATTGAAGGAACCTCCCAAGACGATCAAGGATTCGACTTCATCGCGAGGTTTTATCCGGCCGGCGCCGCCGGTATCGGCCGGTTCTTCCACAAGAGCGATGCCGGCCGTATCGCAGTCTCCTCCCCAGGAACCGTCCCCATGAGCCGTCCGACATTTTTAGTTCCCTTGGTTACGGCCATGGCGCTGGCGTCCGCATTGGCGGTAAAGGCCCAAGATCCCGCTGAAACGGCTGAATTGCGCTTTCGCCGCGTTTACGCCCCGGCTGATCGGATAAGCGACTGGCCCACGGGCGAAGGGAAGTATTTGCCTTTGGAGTCGGATGAATTCGAGCGATTGCTGTCCCTGGCCCGGTCCGGCCCGCCCGACCGGCAGGGTTCCTTTACTACCCGAACGGCAGCGGCGGAATATCAGGCCGAACTCAGCAGCGAGCAACTTTTAATAGGCCGGGCGACGTTGGAAATTACACATTCCGGCCAATCGGCTGTAATGTTGTCTTTGGAACCCTGCAATGCGGCGATTAGTAAAACCGCCTGGCTTATATCCGGCAAAGGCGCCAAGGCAGAAGGAGACAGTCCTATTTTTGCCGCGCAAAAATCGGGACAGTCCCCGGTTATGGGTTTTGGCCGCGACGGCAAGCTGCAAGTTCTAGTGGAACAAAGCGGCAAATTAAGTTTCGCTTGGTCGATGTCCGGCCGGCGCGACGCCGGCGGGGCGATGGTGTTTTCCTGCGAATTTCCCGCTTGCCCGGTAAGCGTATTTCGGCTCGATCTGCCAGAGAACTTGACCCCGGCGTCCGACAAAGGCCTCGTATCCGGCGGAAAAGAATCCGTTGATGGCCGGCGCCGCTGGCGCATCTATTTAGGCGGTAATTGCCGTTTTCATTTGCGCATTGCCGCATCCGGCGCCGCCAATGCCCGGCCGCCCCTGGCATTGCTGGGCGAATCGAGCGTATACGAGTTTTCGCCCCGCGGAATCGATGTATCGGCCCAATGGAAAATACAAACCCACAATGAACCGCTGGAAAAAATCGTCGTGTTGTTGGATCCCGGTCTGCAACTTGCGACCGCGCTTCTGGGCGAGACCGCCTTGACCTGGACGATCGAACCCCTGCCCGGCGACGCGGGTTCCCGGGCCGTGTTGTCGCTGGGCGAAGAGATCAAGGACGCGGAACGAATCCTGCGCCTATGCGCCCTGGCGCGGTTGACGCTCGATCGCCCTTGCCGGTTACCGCGAATGAAGCCGGAAGGACTGTTCTGGCAGGAAGGCGGCATCACGCTGATCGTTCCGGATCCGCTGCTGGTGGAACGGCTGACGCCGATCGGTTGCAGTCAAACGGCGGTCGGTCCGTTGGCCGAGCCGCGCGTGGGCGAGTCGTTCCAATTCCAGAATTTCAGCGCCGATGCCACGATTGAAATCGAACTGGCCCGCCGCGATCCGGATGCGCGGCCAGTCCCAGACGCGGCCGTGGAACCGGTCGCCTGGCAAACGGTCGTCCGGGCCGTTCAGGCCGAAGAATCCGCTGAAAAACCCCGGATCGCGGCCTTAGCCGAGTATCGCGTTTTCATACCCATCGACAAAGAAAAAAAGCCCGCCGGCGACAAGGTCTATCTTCCCGAAATATTTTACAACGAACTATATCGCCGCGCGGCCGCGGCCAAGCAAGAACCCCGGGGCTGGTTGTTGGGATCGGCCGTGTATCGCGGAACCCTGGAGCGCGAACCGGTTACGGGCCGCCTGGCCTGCGAAGCGATAAAGGTTCAATTTGATTTAAAGGTATTTGGCCGGATGGTCCAAGTCAGAATTCCCTTCCGCCGGGAAAACGCCCGGCTGATTCCAGACCGCGCCGCGCTCGACGGCCGGCCGATCCAAACGCAATGGGAGGCCGACGGCTGCGCTTTATGCTTTGAAGTGCAAGAACCCGGCGATTACCGTTTGGAATTGGAATTTCGGCCCGCGCCGCGAGAGTCTGACGCATCGGGCGGTTTCGAGATGTCCATTCCCCGCCTGGCCCAATCGCGTTTGGAATTGACCCTTCCTGCCGAAATACCGGGCATCGAGGCGGCGTCCGCCGTCGGCGCGGTCGACCTGGAAACCGATCCGCCCCGGCTTTCGGCCCAACTCGGGCCGAGCAATCGGCTGGCGGTCCATTGGCCGGAAATCCCGGCAAAAGGCGCCGGGCAGTCAGGCATCGAAGCGGACCAACTCACGTGGATGAAGGTCAAACCCGGCTCGGTCGTGGTCGAAGGTAGATTTAAATTTCACCTTCCCGAAAATCAAGTCCACCGCCTGCAATTGGCGGCCGATCCGCGCCTGCGCCTGTTGCCCTTGCAGGGCAAGGACCAGCCCGGCGTTCAGATCCGCTCCGACGGCGACAAACAACAGATCATCACTTTGCAATGGAATCGGCCCTTGAGTAAAGAGACCTTGCTCGATCTTTCATTTTTATTGACCGGGTCCTCGGGTGTGGGCAAATTCCGCTTGCCCCGAATCGAACCCCTCGATGCGCAAAAGATTAGCCGCTGGCTGGCCGTATCGGTCGATCCCATATTGGAATATGAATCGCAACGCTCGCCCGACTTGGAAGCGGCGGCAACGGCGGAGTTGCTGAAAAACTGGGATTTCCCCGATCCGCCCCCGTTGTTGGCGTATCGGTTGGAAAGCGATAAGGCCGATTGGAGTCTTTCGACCCGGCCGCGCGAACCGGAAACGTCGGCCCGGCAAACACTCGCCCTAAGCTACGGCCGGAACAACGTCGAAGCGCATTTCGAGGCCCAATTGACCGTGGCTTCGGGGTATGTGTTCCAGTACCAATTGTCCGCGCCGGCGGCGATGAAAGTTTTAAAAGCATCGGTGCGCAAGGAAGGCGCCGAACTAGCCGCGCGATGGTCGCAAGACTCCGGCGGCACGATCAGCATCTTCCTGACCGGTCCGGCGGAGGGCAAACAACAGCTTTCGCTTCAGGGCATTATTCCCCCGGAAAACGGCGAAAACACGCCGCTGCCCGAAGTCCGACTCATGCACTGCCGCCTGCAATCGACCACGGTCGAGGTGCTCCGCCGCGACAATTGAACGGGCAGCCGGTGGATTTGAAAACCCCCGGTCCACGGCCGGCCGAATTGCCCGCCCTTAACCCGGATTATTCACTAGCCCGAAGCGCAAGCGAGGGACGGCAAACAGATTACGCTCGCTTGCGCTTCGCCCTGGTGTTTCGTACTATGCGTTAAAACTCCTAGGCCATGAATAATCCGGTAATTTTCCGGAATTTTCCAATATTCTCTTGACATCTTACGGCAGTAGTCGTAAAATTAGCCGTTGTACGACACGTGCCGTAAGATTCGGAGAATTCTGATGGCTAAATCATTCACCTCGCTGGGCGAGTTCGAAATTCAAGTCCTGCGCCTCGTTTGGCAAAATCAACCGTGCACCGAGCGGCAAATCAGCGACCTGGTGCAACAAGACCGGGCGGTGGGTCGGACCACGGTGCTGAAAACCCTGCAACGCTTGGAGGCCAAGGGGCTTTTGGCCCGGATGCCGGGCGATCCGCCTATCCGCTTCCGCGCCGCGATAGACGAAAAACGCGTGGTCCCGGTTTTAATCGGCAGGTTCGTCGAGGGGATGCTGGGCGGTTCGCCCGGCCCGTTGCTGGCGTACTTCGCCGATTCCGGCAAGCTCTCGGATAAAGATCTCAAGGCCCTACGGGCAATCGCACAAAAAATAGATAAACCGCCTAAGCGGCAGTAATCGGCGCCTTATGTCAACGATTATTACAACCGTTAATCACTGGGCCGAGGCGTGGCTGGGCATTATGATAGCCGTCGCCTGGCAATCCGCGTTGCTAGTGGCGGCGGCGACTTTGATCGCCTTGTTGTTGCGGCGGACTTCGCCGGTAGTACGCTTCTGTCTGTGGCAGATCGTGGCCGTCAAATTGCTGTTGATGCCGTTTTGGACGCTCGCCATTCCGCTTCCGACGTGGTGGCAAAATAGTTCGACGGAGCAATCGGTAGTGTTTCAGCCGATAGAAATTGCCAATAAAGAAGCGGTTCGGCCGGTTTTTCAGCATCCTCCGGCATTAACGACGGGTCCTGGCACAGACGTCGCTCACGCACCATCGCTTTGGGAAAAAATCGGTGAGATAAAATGGCAGGCATGGCTGTTGTTGATCTGGTTTTTGATGGTATTCTGGCAATTTGTCCGACTGGTGATACAGCGTATTCGGCTGGCAAAATTGTTTAAACAGGCGGGTCCCGCAAACGGGGAGCTTGCCGGACTGGTGGCCGAACTGGCCGGGCAAATCGGCCTTAGCCGCGTTCCGGCCGCTGTGTGCGTTGCCGGCGACTGCCCGTTGTTTGTCTGCGGTCTATGGCGGCCGCGGCTTGTATTGCCCGAGCGACTTTTGGATTCGCTCGATCAGTCCGAGCGCCGGCAGGTTGTTTTACACGAACTAGGGCATATAAAGCGGCGCGATCTGTTTTGGGGATGGCCCATCGAAATCGCGCGGATCGTTTATTTTTTCAACCCGCTGGCCTATTGGGCGGCATATCAAATCCGACTGGAACGGGAACTGGCATGCGACCAATTGGCAATGGCCCGCAGCGGGCATCCGCCCGCCGAATACGCCCAAACTCTGGTCCAGGTAGTCAGTCACTCGTCCCAGCCGGCCTCCATGCAAGCCGCGGCCATCGCCGCCGGCCTGACTGGCAGTGAAAAGAGGGATGAAGGATGAGGGATGAAGGATGAAAATGGGAATAAATTAATGGGGTGGGCAGTTTACTGCCCACTGATAACCGTAAACTGATAACCGTAAACTGTAAACTGCAAACCGTGAACCGCGAACTGTAAACTGACAGGAGAATTGCCATGGCAAACAAATACGGTCCCTGGGCCACTCTTATCGATGCCGGCGGGCGTCCGCAACTCAGTGCATTTTGGAAACGGCGATTGACAATGCTCGTCCCTGCCAGCCGAACCAGTCCGGTTCTCTCGCGGTGCAATTTGCTATGGCTTTGCGCGGGGGCAATGCTGATGTGTCTATTGCCTACGTTGTTCTTTACCCCGGCGGCGGCCCAGGAAAAAAAGCCGGCCGATGATAATACAACGATGCGCGGCAATACATACTTCGGTACGACGACGTTAGTTATCGGTAAGGTAAAGCCAGACGAAAAGTCATTGCAGGAAAACGGTGCGACGGCATCAGACCAACAACCTCCCACCGAGCCGGATTTCAAACTACCTTGGGAGACCAATCCATATCACTGGCTGCCAGTCTACACACAGTTAGAGGGCGAAGACGTTCGTAAAGAACTCAAGTTAAGCGGCGAACAGGAGCAGAAATTGCGGGATATCGCCGCCAATTTCCAAATGCAGTACGAGAAGCTCCGCAAAGTAGTGGAAAAAGGATATATAAAATCGCCGCCGGGCAAAGAGATGACAAAGGAAATCGAGGCGGCAAAAGCAGAATTCATGCAAAACACGAAAGGAGTTAATAAACAGATAGAAGGAGTGCTCACCACGGAGCAGATAGCCGCACTGAGGAAGATTGTAGTGCAGGATCAGGCGGCCGGTTTAGTACGCTTCCCGACGGCCGACGAAAAAATCGGCCTTAGCGACCAACAGAAAAAGGATTTGGCAAAACTCACTGAGGAAATGAACAAAAAGAAGCGGCAATTGCAGCGGGATAATTTTGAAAAGATGCTGGCTGTTCTCAGCCCGCAACAGCGGGAGAAACTGCACCAAGTCGCCGGTTTTGATCTTGGCCCTATGATCATCAGTGATTCCGCCGGCCATTTTGGTTTTATGGTGTATATAGAATTGATTAAAGAGGATGTCCGCCAAGAACTTGGCCTTAGTGCCGAGCAGTTTGCCAAGTTGCAAAAGATAGATGGCAAATACGATCAAATGGCAGCTAAGGAATTTTCAGAGATTAAGGAGAGGATGCAAAAAGAGAACGAGGAAATGCAAAATAAGACAGAAGAACAGCAAAAAAAGGGAAATATGACTCTCTCGGCTGGCTCCGTAGGGCGAGGGGAGAACAAGCCCGACGAGGAACGAAAAATAAATAAATTGGGTGAACAGATGCGCGGGGAAATCGACTCGCTGCTCACACCCGAACAGTTGGCCACGCTTAAGAAAATCTCTTTGGACGAGAATCTCTCAATGTCATTGACCGCTCCTCGAATTCTTAAACAGATCGAAGCGACTCAGGACCAGCGAAAAGAACTCAGCCGGCTTGAGGGCGAGCGACACGATATAACGTCTCCGATCGGATTCCCTCCATATATCCGCGAAATCGGCGAAAAGGCCCTGCAAGTTTTAACTCCGCAACAGCGCGAGAAGTTCATGAATGGGATATATCACGGTCTCGCCGAGTTTGATCTCAGTGAATTTGCAGATCATGCGACATTTATGAATTATGCGACATTTACGATTACGTCAACAGGAAATGCAACAGACACTTCCGCCGCCGCGAAATCCTCCGATGAAAAACAATCGTTGACCAAAAGCGGCGGGGGGAGTGTGATTCTCTGGAATTCTTCCGCCGATGCGCCGGCCAAGGAATCCGCCCCGGGCGGCGGCAGTCCATATATTGCCCCATCTGAGTATATTTCCCTGCCGGCTTATTCGTTCATCGGGGTTCCAAAGATGCGGAAGCAACTGGGGCTCAGTCCCCAACAGGAGAAAAAGCTGCGCGAGATATCGGCCGCTTTTATAGCGGAAGAGCAAAAGTTCGAACCGGAAGTGATGAATATATCGCCGAAAGATAGGGAGGCAAAGGTGGCGGAATTCAAGCGGAAGTTTGAAGAATTAAGAACGAACGGCCGCAAACAAATAGAGGAAGTGGTTACGCCCCAGCAATTGGATGCCTGTAAGAAGCTCGTCTTTCCTTTAATGGCCTACGGCATGTTATTCGATCCACAAGTGATCAAAATCATCGAAATTACCCCGGAGCAAAAGGAAAAGTTGAAACAATTAAGCAAGGAGATGGGCCGGGGTTGGGAACGGGAATCGCAAGACAAGACCGAGCGGGGTCTGGCCCTGCTTAGTCCGGAACAGTTGCAAAAACTCAGAGTCGAGGTGGAGCGGCATTATCTCGAAATCCATGAGCCGGTGATAGAAGAACCCGGGACGGAAAACACGTATTCAGGGTCGGTTACTGTTAGTGTGGGCACGCTAACTTTAACTGCCGGTCCAACCGATTATGCCATATGGTCCCCAGCGGGTAGTGAAACCGAGACGGGAATGGATAGTGAAACCGATTTTGTCAGCCTGTCCGTTTATGAAAATCTGGGCATGGCCGAAGTCCGCAAAACCTTGGGCCTAAACGCGGATCAGGAAAAACAGTTAAAAGAGATTGCCTCGAATTCCAGAACTGAAATGAAAAAATTAAACCAGGCATTGCAAAAACAACTCGCGCCGGAAGAACAACAACAGCCGAATCAGCGCGAGTTCCAGTTCCGAGCAGGCACTGAAAATGGGGCAAAGTCGGACCAAGCCGAGAAAGAACGACAGCGGAAGCAGCGAGAGTTCCGACGGGAATCAGCACGCCTGACAAAGGACGTCCGCCAAAAAATCGAGGCCCTGCTCACGCCGCAACAATTGGCGGGGCTGAAAGACATCTTGTTTCGTATGTGGTCTTTCGGCTCGTTGATCAATCCTGATGATCAGAAAAATCTCGGACTGAGCGATCAACAAAAGACCGACCTGC
>JBEKGL010000071.1:0-10827 GCA_050012815.1 Thermoguttaceae bacterium | reverse complement strand
GCCGGTTGGTGGCGGGGCATGGTCTTCCATAGCTGGCGGGCCCAACAGTTCGTGAAAGATCGGCTTCAAGGCGTCTGCCCAGACCTGGTATCCCTTGAGTGTGAGATGGAGTCTGTCTCTGGGATTCGCCACGCCGTCGAAGAGCCTGCCGTCGCTGTCCCCCAGCTTGTCGTTGATGTTCAGAAACCGCACTTTCTTGCCGTCCGCGAACTTGGCAAGGTTGTCATTGACCTTGTTAATCGTGGACATGACTGCCATGTTGTCGTTGCGGGGGAAGATGCCCATGAGGATGATCGTTGCCTTCGGGGCCTTGGTTCGCATCAGGTCCAGTATGGCCTTAAGGCCCCTGGTGATGTCCGCAACTTTGGCTTCATCGCCGCCGGCGGGCATGGTATTGCCTACGTTATTGGTGCCTGCGAACAGGACTATGACCTTCGGATGAACCCCGTCCAACTCCCCATTATCAAGCCGCCACAGGATGTTTTGTGTTGTGTCGCCGCCCCAGCCGAAGTTGGCCGCATTCCAACCGGAGAAATTTTCATTCCAGTTGGACAAGAGGGCCGGGTAATCGGTTGCACCCCAGCGGCGTGTGATGGAGTCGCCCTCGAAATAGACGTCAATCCCGCCCTTGCGGGCCTTGTCTAGCAACTGAGCATGGGCGGTCTGCGAGTTCTGGTCCGTCCGGGGAACAGGCCGATCTGCCGTAGCCGGCGGAGTGTGCTTGAGGAACCTGTTGGCCCACTGGATGAAGTGCTTCCAATTCGGGCCGTCTGTGTGTCCGCCGTCGTGCTGGCGCCAGGCTAGCTGGCCATCGAGGATGCCTGTATTGACGGGGGGCATCTTTTCTGTTCGATAGTCATCCGAGGTTCCAAGGTCCTTTGCTCCGAGGAGGCGAAAGACGGGCCCTGCGCCAACGGCGGCCATGAAGCTTCCCTGTTGATCGAGCCACTTTGCGTCGCCCTTCTCAGGGACTCCATAACTGATGAAGGTCAGACGCGGTGCGCACAACGCGATCAGCTCGTGAGCGTCCACAGGGATGTCGCCGGCATTCTTGCTGCCGAAATCGGCCTCTTCCGCCCCGTACTTCAGGAAGTTGCCGGCCATCCAGTGGTATTCTCCGGATGCGGTCAAGTTCTCAACCGCCTCACCCCAGTTGCGGCGGTGCAGCTTGGCCCCGCCTTCACCTGAAGAGCCGACCAAAACGAGAGCGAATCGGGGATCGAATGCCATGGTCACAAGGGCGGCCTTGCCGTAACGCGAGACCCCCTCGATTCCGACCTTCTTGGCATCCACTGCCTTGTCCATCTCTAGGTAATCCAGGCCGCGCGACGCGCCCCACGCCCATGCACGCAGGGCGCCCCAGTCCTCGGGTTTGCGGGGCTGGCCCTTGTTGACCAGACCGATGATCCCCTTGGTCAGGCCTGCGCCGTTGTCTGCCTGTACGCTTACTGGATTGAGGTATGCGTAACCCCAGCCGCCGGCAATCAATTGTTGCGTGGCGGGCGGATCTCCACCAAGCGGCGGGCCAAATCCGCGTCCTGCCTGGGCTGATGACGACGATGCCTTAGGCAGTCCACCAAATCCGAACATAATCATCACCGGGACCGGAGCCGTTGCATCCTTTGGCGTGACCAGAGTCATCTGGATATCCACGCCGATGGCTGGAAATGAGGAGTTGTCTACGTGCCCAACAAGCCGCTTTCCTTTAACTGGATATGTCCCGATCATGCCCGCGGTCTCCTCGGCGACCGACCATAGGACCTTCGGCACATTGGGAGGAATGCGACCAAAGACCTCTCGCTCAAAATCCTCCACGATCTCGGGCCTTCGTTGATCCCACCAAATCTGGGCTGTGGTCACCTTCTTCCCATCCTTTAGCGTCATGACATCGGGCAGGTTGGGAAATGGATTTGCCAGAGCCTCATCGTAGTTGGCATGATTGGCTGAATTCTCATTACCGCTGGGTCCCGGACGAAGCTTCCTGATGCCGAGCTGGGCCATCATGTCCCGATGGTCCTCTTCAGTGGTCCAGGTCCTGGGCTCGGGTGCGGCCGGTGCAGCGGATTCCTGTGCAAGCAGGGTCTCAAATCCAGACAAGACAAGGCATACCCAGACCATCGATAAACACTTGTTCGTTGGCATGTCTATTCCTTTCCAGAACCTTCTATATAGGCCTACATCATTATACAGAGGGCCCATGTACGGTGCACGACCCTTGGCACGGTATTGGCAACTTGAGGCCGCGGAAGGTCAAGTATTCAACACACTTCCGGCAGCCAGATCGCCCTCCAGGCGCAGAACTTGTCCCAACAGCGGCGCGATAACCCGGTCTAGGCTTACGGGAACTGATGGAGCCGCCGAAGCCCAGGGGGCTGTTTGCAGGCGGCAGAGGGCGGGCGGTTGGGTGGGCAACCCGGCTTCTATAACCAGATTGGGACAATTTTTGGGCAGTTTTATCCCCCCGCAGGTGCAATTTCTAAAAATAATGTTAGAAATGCGATGTTTTGATACTTGACATCCTGGAAGACTTTGGTAGATTAGAAACATCAGAAACATCTAAAAATCTCACTCCATAACTGGAGGCAGCGTTAGCGCCCGATCGGAAACTCACCGCTTCGCATTTTGGGCGGCCTCTCTTTTCCGGGTGCATCTATCGTTCGTGTATGTTGATTGCCGCGATCTGATATCCAGCTCTTGTCGCCCGATGTGATGTAGATGTATCGGTGTGCGCAGATTAGGAGCTTCGTTTGGTTAAAAATCGACGTCGTTAAGCAAACCAGAAGTAATTTGATTCACATTCATTAACGGAGGACTTCTATGAAAACCGTAGTACGTATGCAAACCAAAATCAAAACCTTGGTGCTCATTTGCAGCCTAGCCATGGCCACCAGCGCCGATGCTGGCATTATTCTAAGCAATACTGGCGTCGGAACCGCCACCAATTTCCCGTCGTCCTCGCTCAGCGGGCTAAACGGAACTCTGTCATTTTCGGACATTCTTGCCACTCCTGCAGGCGCAACGATTGCCGGCGGCCAATCTCAAGGTGGTTTTGGGACCGGCGTGGCGTGGGGGGAGGTGTTTAAGTGGGCAGGGAGCCCCAACGGCGACGTGCTGAGCGCTTTCAGCATGCTCCTCCTTGGCGCGAATCCAACTCGCACGTACCAGCCTATCCTACTGGATCTGGGAACGGGCACCTTCAACTCCTATTCCACCACCTTCAATCCAAGCCTCCACCCCGACCTCTTGAGCGCGGCAAATCTCACGCTGCCTAACGTGAAGGCAAACAACTTTCTGGAATTTGATCTTAGCGGAAGCGATGCGGTCGCATTGACTGTCGGCCACAGCTACGCGTTTGGATTGTGGAATATTGACCCCAACACTGTCGGCACCGACATCTATTTCCTGCGCGACTCCGGCGTGCAGGCAGACCCCAACGGTATGCCGTTTTATACCGGCCCGCTGGGTCCGAACGATACTTCCGGTGCGGCCCCGGGTTGGGGTGGGGGCCCGCGAAACATTATGTTCGGCCTCTACACCACTCCTGTTCCCGAACCGTCCTCATTGGCCTTGCTGGGGCTGGCGCTAGCCGGCGCGCTGGTGATTCGACGCCGGAAGAAATAAAAAGGAACAAAAAGGGGATAATCCAAGGGGAAAAGGGAGGGGACATCACTGATTTTCTGGTACGGTGCGTGGCCGGCCGAGGCCGCGAAGGGTGAATTCGAGCCCCAAACGCCGGGTGCTACTGCTGGCTTGTCCAGCAGTGCACCGGGTGCCACTTCCTCAGCCAGTGCCGAAGGTGCCACTGGCTGCTTGCCAGCCAATGCCGTTCTGCTACCTGACGCCGAGCGTGCCACTGGCTCAGCCAATGCCGTTCTGCTACCTCAGGTGAACGGCATCCCCATCCCAGAGCCCTCCACCATAAGCCTTCTCGGCATGAGCGTTCTTGCCTTGCTTATCTACGCGCGGCGAAAGCGGTCACGTGGCACTGTTGGCTTGTCCAGCATTGCTATTTGAGTGGATGAATTTCGCGTGCAGCCGACTACCCGTTGCCACGCATCCCAATCCTTCGAAATCTGCCCAAGCACGCCTGGCAGGACTCGAACCTGCAACCAGCCCCCTGGGCTTCGGCGGCTCGACATGGGCTCTCTGACTCGCCTTCACTCAGGTGGAAATGGCGGTACAGCGGGGCGGCGGGCAAGATGGTCATCCAATTCCTGGCGGCCGCGTCGGATCGTTTCCACGCTCAATCCGCTGACGAGGGCCGTGAACCGATCGCCGCCATGCCCGAAATTCTTGGACTCCAAGGCCACCGTCCAGCGGCGTTGTTGCCCGTCCAAACGGCTTATACGGTTTCCAACTGAAAAATGCGCACTAATTTATAATTGATTCAGCGTGTTTTCGTGTAGAGTAAACACGCAATGAAGCGCATTCTTTTGTTGAAATTGGTATTAAAAGGAGATTGAACTGATGGTGCAGTTCCCGATCCGCGTGACTGTCGCTTTGCAAACAAACAGGAAATTGACACTGATGAACTTCATGTTCCGGCATTCGGCTTTCTCCTTCCCTGGAAGACGAAAAATCCCTATACAAGATTTAACGAAAACTCACAAGTTATTCTTGGACACCCGCTTAGTAAATCCTGATTTGGCTGATAAGCAAGCCAGTGTCGAGCAGGGACAGGCGGATTTTCACGATGCCGTCCTTGTCGAGTTTGTGCGACGACTTGCCTATGGAATACCCGCGCAGGACGTTCTGCTCCCACGTAGGCGTTTCGGCCCGGCAATCGACGTTCACGATTGTCGGCGATTCGTCGTTAATAGATACGGCGTAACGCAAGCCTCGCCCGTCGTGGATGCGGTGCGTGGGAACGCAAATAACCTCCACGGTTCTTTGACCGGCGGGAAGTTGGATTTCATATTCAGCGAACGGGGCTTTGGCCGCGTTTTCGTCCGATATGCTTGGATTCGTGACGGGCAGAATCGTTATGCTCGCGCCGCTTGCGCCAAGCCCTTTTATTACGCTTGGTTTACCCGGGATTGCTTCGCTGGTTCGCGAAAAATCGGCGGCGGCGATAACCGCCACCGGCGAGTCTGGTTTGAAAACATTTTTGTTTTTCGGTGGCGCGTCAAGGGAGGGCATCTGAAACACGGGAAGATCGTGCGGTTTCCAGTACATCATCTTGTTCCACTTTCCGCCGGCGATTTCCTGGTTGTATACGCGGGTCAATATTTGTATTTCGGAAAAGGTATGTTTGGCCTTCTCTGCGCAATCAGCAGCCGAAGCGGAAACTGATCCAACTTCCAAGGCCCTGGCATTCTGCCCGCTCGATGCGGCCAAGACGGCCGTGCTCCCGGATGAGTCAACGCTCATGGCGGCATAAATGAATTTTTCGTTCATGTGACTCGCGCATAGCGTGGGATATAAAATCAATTGAAAATAGGCGTCTTTAAGCCGACGGGCATTTTTGCGTCCAATGGATGGTGGGAATTTGCCCAAACAGAGAAAGATTCTTTAAAAAAACAACTACAAAACAGAGCATCATATTGGTATGGAAAAGCACTGCCTGGATTGAAAGGATTGCAGGAGTCATTAGTGCAAAAACGCTTGACGGATATACAGAAAACTGCGGAATCAAATACAGAACGCAATCTGCTTCCAAAATTGAAGACTCCGTTTGATTGTCGCAGTGAACCGGCCCGTCACGCCTTCTTGAGGACGTATGGAGGAACGACTGAAACGGAAGTCGCGGTAGAAAAGGGATTAAACTGGCTCTATTGCCACCAAACCGCTAACGGCAAATGGAGTTTGGACGTCAGATATCAATGCAAAAACGGCACTTGCTCCGGACCCGGTACGGTCCGTTCGGACGAGGCGGCAACAGCCATGGCCTTGCTGCCTTTTTTGGCTGCCGGTCTCAGCGACTCCGCCATAGCGCGACCAAGTCAGCAACCGCATTGCACGGGAAAAGCGACGGTTATATCCTTATTGGAGAAATATCAATAACTTATTGCTGCTTATGGTTTAGCGGATGACCGGTTACACCGAATTCTATTCCCGGACAACTTCAGATATAATGGTCAGGCATGTCCTAACCTACCAGTTGCCATTCTCTCCCGCAATAACGTGCATATAAACCACTCCGATAGACTATTTATTTGGAGGATTTTCCCCATGATCCGTCGCAGGTTTTTCCAGCTTGGATTTTTCGTCGCCGTGGCTCTTGGTGCGCCTCTCGTCGCCGCGCCGGCGCTTTTTGCGGCCGACGCTCCCCAGCCGTACGACAGCCTGCTGTATGAAAAAGTCTCCGAGTTCAACCACATATATGTCACCGTGAATGATCGCGGCCTGCTGACCCTGTGGTTTGAGATCGGTGGCACCATGCAAAGCGTGGTCAAGTTGGGCGACCCTGATTTTCTCGAGCTGGATTACTGCAAGGTGATGCCCGCGGGCTTCACCATCGTCGAGGACCCGAAGCGGGTGTTGATCGTGGGCCTCGGCGGCGGCACACTGCCGAGTTTCTTCCGCAAGCACTATCCGCACTTGAAGATCGACGTGGTGGATATCGATCCCGACGTCATCGACGTAGCGAAAACATACTTCGGCTTCCGCGAAGACGACAACATGAAGGTCTACGCCAAGGACGGGCGTAAGTTCATCGAGGAGTGCGAGGAGCCCTACGACATTATCTTCCTGGATGCCTTCGGCGCTGACAGCATCCCGTATGACCTGGTCACCCGCGAGTTCCTCGAGGCGGTGCACAAGGCGGTCGGACCGAAGGGCGTGGTGACGGCGAACCTCTGGGACAGAACCATCAACGGCTCTTACGACAACATGGTGCGGACCTATCAGGAAGTGTTCGACGACATGTGTACCATCGACGTGAAGCACGATTCACACAACATCATTCTTATGGCCTCGCCGCGCAAGGACGATTTCAAGAAAGACGACCTCGTGCAACGGGCAAAGAAGATCGTCAAGGACAAGAAATACCCGATGGACTTGGACGAGTTCATCGCCGAAGGTTTTCGACGCGAGTCTACAAAAGACCCCAAGGCGACCATCCTCATGGACAAGGACAAGAACAAGCCAAAGGCCGAAAAGAAGGCCGCATAGCAGGCTTGGTCGAGGACAGTGACTGGCATGAGAAAAACAAGGGAAGACTTTGTAACCCCGCTGGCATGCCAGGCGTTTGTGCTGCGTCAGCTCGACGCCGTTGGCTACTTCCGGCAGTGGATTTCCGATCACAGTAAATCTACCTGCATTCTATCAATTTGACCAATGCTTGTTCGATCGTGAAAAACCGGTCGTTACTTTAGAGCGCCAAAATACGGTTGAGATTACGAGACAACAGCGCGGACCACACCCGCAGATGGCCTTGTTTGTCTTGTTGTTCGGTCTACCCTGATGTCTTACGCCCCCTGCTTCCGCCGCCAAACGTAGCCGAGCAGGCCGATGGCACCTATGCCGAGGAGGACGAGGGTGGATGGTTCGGGAACAGGAGTTATTACATCGCTAAGCGGTCCGCCGGGAATCGTTTGGATGGCAACTATCGCGCCGCTGCCGATGGTTAACGTGCCCTGGTTGATGGACGCGGCGGTCAAACTTACGCCGGCGTCTACTTGAGTCGTTCCGCTGCCCGAGATTGTGCCGACCGTGTGCGTGCCGTTTACCACCTCGAATGTAGCTGATGCGGCCGTGTTGATATTAAGATTTGCCTTGCTTACATCCACTGTCTTTAAAACGGCCGTGCCCGACTGGACATTGATTAGCGAGGTCCCGTTTAGATCAATGCCTCCGGCAATTTCCAGAGTGCCGCCGTTTACGGCGGTGTCTCCGGTATAAGAATTCGGCGCGCTAAGGGTCAGCGTGCCAGAGCCGAATTTGGTCAATCCGCCGTCGAGCGGGGCGGCGCCGCCATGTCGCAACTTCTGGGCAATCGTGATGTCATATCCTTGAGTGTCGATTTTTGCGCCGCCTTCTTTTACATAGGCGTTTTCCAGCCCTTGCATATAGGGCGATTGGTCGCCAACGGCCTGAAGCGTGCCCCCGTTGAAATAAAACGTGCTTGAGCCCACTCCGCCCCCAACCGCCGCGGCTTGCATCAAACCGCCATTGAGATTAAACGTGCCGGAACCGCCGGTTTGGCCAATAATCAAGCGAGTGGAATTGTAAACCGTGCCGCTATTCTGATTCCAGGTTCCGTTTCCCGCCGAAGAGCTGGTGTTAAAAGGATTTGTGGATCCGATGATAATATCGCCTTCCGTATCGTATTTATTGATCGTGCCTCCGTTGACCGTAACCGTGCCTGTGGACAGTTCGCGACCGACGCAGATCCAACCGCCGGCATTTAATGTTCCGGAGTTCAGGGTGAAGGATGCCGTGCTGGTGCTACTACCAACGCCAATCATGAATTGAGGATACCACGCCCATCCCCCGGGCGTAGCAGTAGTTAGATTAATCGTCCCGCCATTCATGGTGAGTGTGGCGGTGCCGCCTGAACCATCACCGCCGCCGGCGAGCACGACGTTCCCTACGTTGACATTGAGCACGGCAGTGCCCGACATGTTTAAGGCACCTTGGTTGCCCGCTCCCCGCTCGCAGATATTAAAATCACCGCCGCCGCTTTTGTTGATGGTCCCGCCGGAGAAATTCACGGTTCCCACAGTGCCCGTGGGATCTGAAAGCGGGTAATGGCGGGCGATGGAGAACCAGCTTTGGGCATTAAGCGTTCCGCCGGACATGTTATAGGTGGCAGCGCCGCCTCCATTGCCAATCCAGATCTCGCCCGTTACGGTTAGGGTTTTGTTAGATTGAGTCAAGGTGCCGCTATTGCCCGAAGCATTGCCTATTTGCAGCGAGCTAATGTTGTTGGGGGGAGATGTAGCTCCGAGCAATGCCGTTCCGCCGTTATTTATGAGAGCAGTATCACCCGTTCCTGGAAAACTACCTGTACTCCAATTCGATCCTTGAGAGAAATTGCCCGTAGAAACCTTCCAAGAAACACTGGCTGCTTGCACATTCGTCCTTGGCGCAATAAGTACAGCAAAGCACATGATAACAATGAAAAAAGCTGACTTGGATCGCATAATTCAGAATTCCTTGCAGCAAAGGTGCATAGAGTATAAACACGGTCAAATTGAGTTTATCTACAAACGTTACAGGAAACGTAATCATCGTGCAGCAGCCGATCTGAATTGTTGTCGGTAGCGTTGCCGCACGCGAAAAACCAACACAGCGAATGCACCCGAGCCGAGAAGCACGAGTGTGGCAGGCTCGGGATTTGGCGTAATCTCTATTAGTTCCGCTCCGTGCGAGGATACGGTCATCGAGTACTGGTTATAGTAATGTCCCTTGTCGACTTGCCTCCATATATCACGAACATATTGGCCGCCTGTTATATTCAGATCGTCCCAATTGGCCGTGACGGTTGCCGCTGAGTCGCCTAGGTTGAATAGCCCAACGGCCTTGGAGCCATTCTCCAGGTCTTTTTCGTAAACCAGCAAATTGCCCACTTTGCTCACACAGGTGGCCTGTTTGCCCAGGGCATCCTGATCCACTGCTAGGACCTCGTCATTCGTGAGCAGGTTAAGGGTAAAAGCATCCAGTTTTGTCAGGTCGCAGCCAAGTATCAACGGTGCGGACAATAGGCTCCAGAGTGTGATGTGGGTATACTGCTCGTCGTAAGTCAGGTTGGTATAATGCTGCGAGCCGCCCCAGCCGACGTAGCCGACGACCAGCATGTCCGGATCATTAAAATGACCCGGTCCGGAGTATTTCGCCCATGAGTCTTGGCCGAATCCGCAATTGCGCAATGAAGTCCAGTTGTCAGTGATATCGCATGAGATCCGCCAAGAGTTAGCTAACTGCGACAGTTGGCTGGTTTTAGCAAATGGCGCGGTGTTCGACAGGCTGAGGGTGATGTCCCGCGTGCTTGCGTTGAGTGCATCGTGCATGCGTTGAGTTTCTGGCGGTAAATTTATGTACCAGTCGTATTTCAGGTAATCGAAGCCCCACGCGGTCCACTGATTGACATCGTTTGTTTCGTAGAGAGTCGTGCCAATGGTATGCCCGCCGGATCCACCTGTACTTTCCCCGATATTTCCACCGTATGTAGTCACCCAAGGACTGGAATAGATCCCCGCCTTTAAATTTAGACCATGAATTGTATTGACTAGGCCCTGCATGTCGGGGAACTTCGAGTTGCCCTGAATGGCATTGTACGTGCCGCCGCGCGTGCCCTGCCAGCCGTCATCTATGTTAATGTAACTCCAGCCGTGATTTATCAGGCCCGAGGAAACCATCGCATTGGCGGCGGTTTGTATCAGGCTGGCGCTTACCGTGGTGCCATAGGCATTCCAACTATTCCAACCCATTGCCGGAGTAAGGTTTATTGTATCGCCCACCTTAATTTGGAACTGCTTTGTGTTGGAGCCTAGGGAATTCGTGGTGCGAAGCGTCATCGCGTAGTCGCCGGCGGTAGTCAATGTGCCGGTGATTTCCCCAGTCGAAGAGTTCAGTGAAAGTCCGGCGGGCAGATTGTCCACGGAATAAGTCAAAGTTCCGTCACCCGTAGCAGGTATTTTGTATAACACCGGCGAACTCGGCCGTACTCCAAATACCGACGGACCATTAACGCGAGGCGTTGGAGGAGGAGCAGGGGTGCGAATCTCCTGCGCTTTGGCGGTGGTTATCCCGGGAGCAATGATGTGAAATACAACTATGCCCGCCGCCACACAAAACATGCTAATCATTCGTTGGTTGCTGAAATATTTCATTTTAACCTCACAATAAGACAAAACCTCCCTCTCTTTTTGCGAAAGGGTTAGC
>JBEKGL010000070.1:0-10861 GCA_050012815.1 Thermoguttaceae bacterium | reverse complement strand
GCATTGTCGTCGTTTGAATTATTGAGAGGATCGATTAGTTTGCTTTGGCCGATCAAAAAGAAAATCGGTCCGGCGACGGGATGTTTAACGCCTAAATAATAATACCCTTCCACCGAGCCGTTGCCGGAAAAAATCACGGCCACGTCCTTATGTGTCACATCATCGGCAAAGTACGCGTTGCTTGTATATCGATTGATCGTACCGTCGTATGTGGATGCGATAGCCGGACCGGTTGAGGAGAAAGCCAAATCGACCGCCGCTCCGGCCGGCAGTTGCAGCGGCGAAGCTGACGATTTCATCGGCTGGCGCAAAATTTTGAAAGAGAGGGGCAAAGACCATTGATTTGGTGTAATTGCATATTTAGGCCAGGGAAACATCTGCAGTGGTGTTTCTTGGGGATCCATAGTGAGCGTCAATACATAGTTATCCACCCATCCATCGCTATTGGTATCCGCGGCATTAGTGAAGAAATCAAAAAAAATGCTATTGGACGAATCAAGGGGGAAGTCGGAAATGGGTGGACTGGCATTTATATCTTGCTGTTCTATGGAAAAATATGGACCCTGGTTGTTAAATTGGATCAAGTCGCCCGGCCGGATCATGTTATTGGATATATTGACCGGATATTGAATTCGAACTTTCAACACATATTTCATCCGGCTAGTGATTGGATCAATCCAATATGGTGTACCAGTTGACGTATATGTCCAATCCTGAACCTGTACCATCGAGTTAGTTTCATCGCCGGCGTAAGGCGGCGGAACTTCGCACTGGTCCAAAACCATCGCGGCGGCGGGCATATTCAGGGAGGTCGCCCGGCGGAAGATCACGCCGCACGGCCGGCCGATTTCTATCGCCCGATTCCGCGCCGATGAAATGTAAACGTTTACCGCCCGGGCCGCCTCGCGCACCCGCCGATCGGCAAGCGGCTGCATGACCTTAAATGCGCCAACCATCAATATCACCATGATCGATATGACAATCAGCATCTCCACCAGCGTAACGCCGCGGCGGAAAGGATGAAGGATGAAGGATGAATTCCGCACAAAATCGCTTGCGGTTTCGCGCCGTTTCGTCCCCTCTCCCTTTGGCGGGCACCACGAAGTGGTCGGGGCAAGGGGTGAGGGCGGCGCCATCCGTGATTTTCGATTTGCAATTGAATTCGCGCGACGGGTGGCACGGGCATCTTGCCCGTGGTGGTCCGCGTCAGCACTGGCGAAACGCCAGTGCCACCCAGCCGCGCAATTCGACTTGTGCCCGCTTGAGTATCGCATATTACTGTTGCTCGATTCGGTGGTTGGTGATGTTGTCTAAATACGTGTTGGTTGTTCCATCTTTTTCGGCGACCGGCAGGCCCGCTTGACCGCCGGTCGGCGTATAATACGGATTCAAATCACCCAGTTGCAGAGTGGAAGGATCAATTCCATAAAAGTATCCCACACCGGATGTCGAACTTACGATGTTTATTCCATATTTTTTGTCCAGACCGGCGGAATAAACCAGCGGCACCAAGCGAAAATTAAAAGTTGGAAATATCCGCTGCGTATCAAACGGATCGTGATCGTTTATCGCGTCTCCGGTTTGGATATCAGAATTAGAATGATTAGCTGGCAAAAATCCCGGCGCCCAGCGAAGGAACATGATCGGATTTCCCCACCCGTCGATAAAAACCGGCCAGCCGTCGCCGTCAATATCCGCAATTTCGTCTTGGCCGAATTGTTCCATGGCCTCCGGATAAGTCATACTTATCCACATGTATAAATACTTCGCTGCGCGGTTTTTATCGACGGAAGTGTTAAGAGGATCTTTTTTTAGGTACATCTGACTGAGGGCTGGCCGAGCCGTCGTCCATGGTGATCCGGATGGTCCATTTAATGGTCCATATAAAATATCATACGTTCTCTCCGGCATTTCCATCCGCATTAAGTCGAGAAGGGCGAGATAACGGTATCGCGCCGCTTGTTTTGCCTTTGCCGTCACTGTTGTATCTGCCATCAAAGCGCTTAAATCAATCGGCACGCGGCGCGTGATGTACGATTCGTACCGCCGCATCACGAGATCGTTGAGTTTGGCGATAGTGGCCTTGGTTGTCGCTTCGGCGGCGGCCTGGCGGGCGTAGCGCATTGCACCCAAGGATATGCCCGCCAAAATGCTGATAATCGCTATGGTGACCAGCAGTTCGACAAGAGTAAATGCTGAATGCTGAATGCTGAATGCTGAATTCCGGACGAAACCGCTTGCGGTTTCGCGCCGCTCACTGTCCACTGCCCACTGCCCACTGCCCACATTCATCCTCATTTTGCAATTTGCAATTTGCAATTTACAATTTGCAAACGAACGTTTTGTCCTTAGTCCGCTAGTAGGGCGTTTTTCGTTCATGGCGGTTTCTCCCGGCAGTCGTAGGGTGCGTGTAACGCACCAATATCAGCTTTTTTTGCTTAGCGGTGTGTTTTAGCACCCTATGGCTACGCATAGGTGCGTTTCACGCACCCTACATAACACCTTATGAAACCAACCTTGCCCTTTTTGTCAGTTATCAGTTGCCAATTAGTGGTCAGTAAACTGACCACCCCACTCTATTCCCTATCCCCTATCCCCTATTATTTTATTTTTTGCCTCCGGTGAGTGTTGTGATAAGCGATATAAGCGGCATGAAGATGGCGACGACGATAAAGCCCACCATTCCGCCCAGCACGATGATCAATATCGGTTCCATCAAGCTCATCAGGCTTTCGGTCAACACGGCGACTTCTTCGTCGTAGGTATCGGCCACCTTGTAGAGCATGGTATCCAGTTCGCCGGTTTCCTCGCCCACGTCGACCATGTTCACCACCATGTCGTCGACGATGCGTTTATTCATGCGCGTAAGATACATCAGCACGCCGATCGGTCCGGCGATAAAGAAAAACCAGAACAACAAGGTGACAACATTGAATCCCGGCTTGGAATTCTCCTTCATCGGTTTGGAGATTGATTCGCCCTCGCGTATCGACTCGTAGACCTTTTGAAACAGGTTTTCGAACACGCAATTGCCCGAGGTTTCCTTGGTTATGTGCAGGGCTTCAAGGATAGGCACGCCGCTGGCCACCAGCGTGCCCAGTGTGCGCATGGTCCGAGCCACGATGTTTTTTTCGATCAACGCGCCGAACACGGGTATTTGCAGTATGAAAAGGTCCCACCCGTAACGCCCAGCCTGGAATTTCCGCACTAGTTTTACCAACAGCCAAATCCCGATGGGAATGCCCGGTATAAGGTACCAGTAAGTAATCACGAATTTCGAGGTCCCCATCAGTATCTTGGTAACGTTCGGCAAAGGGGTTTTGAAATCCTTGAAGATTTTCTCGAAGGAGGGCACGATCCTAATCATGATGAAGGTCAAAATGCCCGACGCGAAGATCACCACCGTGATGGGATAAACCATTGCGCCCTTGACCTTGCGTTTCAGCGATTCCGACCGCTCCTGGAACTCGGCCAGACGCTGCAGAATGATTTCCAGGGCTCCGCCCGCCTCGCCGGCCTTGATCATGTTCACATAAAGCCGGTTGAAAGCCTTGGGAACCTTGGACATGGCCTCCGATAGCGTGGCCCCGCTTTCGATCTCGTCGCAAACGTCGATCAACGCGTTTTTCATGGCCCCGGGGGGCGATTGCTCCTGGAGAATTTTCAGGCTCCGCAATATGGGCAAGCCGGCGTCCTGCAAAATCGACAACTGGCGGGTAAAAGTGGTCAGTGTCTTGGTCTTGATTCCGCCTAGGGTGAAGGACTTGCCCTTTTTTGACGCTTTACTTTTCGTGGGCGTGGCCCGGCTCTTCTTCACGGCAATCTTCGTTACGAATAACCCCATCTGCCGGATCGTGGCTTGCGCTTCGTCCTGGCTGGGGGCTTCGAGTACGTCCTTGATCTCCTGACCGGTGGCGTCCATGGCCTCGAATTGATATGTAGGCATGACAGTTTCCTGTTTGTAGTTAACAGTTTTCCGTTGTCAGTTTTCAGTTAACAGTTTTTCTCTCCATTTGGCCGCGGTCCTGCGCCAACTTGTCGTCGATCGGGAAATCCTCCGCTAAACCGCAAACGGTTTCATTCATCATTCATTATTCATCATTCCTACACCTCCGCCACCGTCTCCCGAATGACCTCCTCAATGGTGGTCACGCCGTTGAAAACTTTTTCCAGACCGGATTCCCGAAGCGGCACCATGTCGTTTTGCATAGCCACGTCGCGGAGCTTTTCCGTCGAGGATCCCCGGTTGATCATATCGCGCAGTTGGTCGTTCACGGGCAACCACTCGTACAATCCGGTGCGGCCCTTGAAACCCGTGTTGTTGCACGACGCGCAGCCCCGGCCGTGATAAAACTTCTTGTTGATGACTTCCTCCGGCGTCAGGCCCAGTTGAGCCAGGGTATCGGTGCTGGGCGTGGTTTGCTCGATGCACTCCTTGCAAATCTTGCGCACCAAACGCTGGGCCAAAACCGCTTCCAGCGTGGCCGTGATCAAAAACGGCGGTAAACCCATGTCGCGCAAGCGGATTACGGTGCTGGGCGCGTCGTTGGTGTGCAGCGTGCTAAAGACCATGTGCCCGGTCAGCGAGGCCTGCACGGCGATTTCCGCCGTCTCCAGGTCGCGGATCTCGCCCACCAGGATTTTGTCCGGGTCCTGGCGCAGAATCGATCGCAAGCACTGCGCGAATGTGTTGCCGATCGAGGCGTCGATGGGCATCTGCACGATGCCGTCAATGTCGTATTCCACCGGGTCCTCGGTCGTTATTAGCTTGTCTTCGATCGAATTCAGTTCGTTCAAGGCCCCGTAAAGCGTGGTGGTTTTACCGCAACCCGTCGGGCCGGTCACCAGCACGATGCCGTTGGGCCTGCGAATCACCTCGCGGAAGGAGGCGAGAATTCCCGCCGACATCCCCACCGTGTCCAAATCCAGCATCACCACCGACCGATCCAGAATCCGCATCACCACGCTCTCGCCGAACATCGTGGGCAGCACGCTCACGCGCAGATCGACGGGATGCCCGCCCACCGTCAAGCGAATCCGCCCGTCCTGCGGCATACGCCGTTCGGCAATGTCCAAATCGGCCATCACCTTGATGCGCGTGGTTATGGCAAATGCCAGGTGACGCGGCGGAGGCACCATCTCGTACAATACGCCGTCCGACCGAATGCGAATTTTGAACTCGTTCTCGAAGGGCTCGAAGTGCAAGTCGCTGGCGTGATCGCGAATCGCCAACAATAAAACCATGTTCAACAACTTCCGCACCGGCGCGCTGTCGGCCAACGCCTCCGCGCTTGACAGGTCCACCACCGACGAGGCCGCCATGGCTATCGCCGCCATGTTCAACTCGTCGTCCTGCTCCATGTCGGCGAGTAAGGTTTCCACGCTCTCGCCGCCCACCGTGTAATAACGCTCCAACGCCCGCAACATGTCCTTCTCGGTACAGACCATGGCCTTGATGTCGTACCCCAGAAAAGTCCTAAGTTCGTCGAGGATCTGGAGTTTCTGCGGATCGCACATGGCGATCGTCAGCGTGTTGTCCTCGAACGTCAACGGCACGATGCGATATAGCTGGGCCATCGGCTCGGTAATCATCGCCAGAACCTCGGGCGATATCGCCGCGTCGCTGAGGCTGACTACTTGCATGCCCATTTGCTCGGCCAGACCCTGGGCCAATTGGTCGTCGGTGACCAATCCCATACTCACGGCAATATGGCCCAACATCTCGCCCGGACGCTGTTGCTGCTCCTCGAGCAGCATCTCCAGGCGATCCTCGCGCAAAAAACCCAGATCCACCAGAATCTGTCCGATTCGCCGAATAGCCATGTCTGAAAAACTCCCGCTGTTATGTCACGTTGTCGATCTGATCAGTTAAATATCCGCGCCGTTATCCCCTCTCCCGACCAACCGACCATGCTACGCATGGCGCCCGTCGGTGCACGGAGAGGATTACCGTTGTTCCCTCTCCCCTTGGGAGAGGGTTAGGGTGAGGGCAGTTATGCAATCTTTTTTGTAACTCTGCTTTAAATGTGCTCCATCGCCGCCCGCTCAGGCAGCATCTGGTCGTCCCTTTTCGTCTTGATCGTCTTCAAAGATGCCCCGTTCCACACGGGCGATTCTCGTCGCCAATTCTTCGGGATTGACGGCCCGCAAAAGCACGTCGCTTTTTTCAACAAGCCCTTCTTTCCACAGCTTGAACAAGTTGTCGTCCAATAACTGCATGCCCTTTTTTTGGCCCGTTTGAATCACCGAGGTTATTCGATAAGTTTTATTTTCACGGATCAAGTTGGCCACGGCCGGTTCCACCACCAACATTTCGTATGCCGCCACCCGGCCGCCGCCGATCTTCGGCAACAAGGCTTGCGATAGTATCCCGATAATCGCCGTGGAAAGCTGGGTGCGGATTTGTTCCTGCTGGCTGGTGGGAAACACGTCGATAATCCGGTTCACCGTCCCCTGGGCGCCCGTGGTGTGCAAGGTCGCGAAAACGATGTGCCCGGTCTCCGCGGCGGTTATGGCCGTCTCGATCGTTTCCAAATCGCGCATTTCGCCCACCAGGATCACGTCGGGATCCTGGCGCAACGCCCGGCGTATGGCCTCGGCAAACGTTGGAACGTCGACCCCCAACTCGCGCTGGTTGACCGTCGATTTCTTGTGCGTGTGATAAAATTCGATCGGATCCTCGACGGTAATAATATGATGGTCGAAGTTCTGGTTGACGTAGTCGATCATCGCTGCCAATGTGGTGGTTTTGCCTGAACCCGTCGGGCCGGTAACCAAAAACAGCCCGCGCGGACGAGAACACAAATCGACGACCACGGGCGGGGTGCCCAAGTCTTTGAAATCCAACAGCTTGTTAGGAATCTGCCGCAGTGCTATCGCCACGTGCCCCTTTTCCTTGTATATGGAAACACGAAATCGGGCCATATCACCGAAAGCGAAACCAAAGTCCGATCCGCCTACCTCTTGTAACTCCTGTTGGCACCGCTCCGGTGCAATGCTTTTCATCAAAGCCATGGTATCTTCAGGTTCCAAAACCTTGGTTTCCAGCCGGTGAAGATGTCCGTCGATACGAACCACCGGCGGCTGACCAACCGAGATGTGCAAGTCGCTCGCCTTGCGATTTACTACCGTGTGCAGGAGTTTATCAATCAGAATGGTGCCCATTGCAGCAATTTTCCATTGAGTTAAAAGTCTGAAATTATCACTAAATTGATAATGTTATTAAAGTCCGCCCGTATTTACATTGCTAATCCACGATTGGTCCGTCTCGACTAATCCTTTTCGCTTGCCTGTGGCGAAACTCAGCAGGGCCTTTCCCGCATTGAAATTATTCGCAGGCCGGTAGATATTGCCAAAGAAATTCCACTATTAATTCCTAGTCTCCCTCGACTCGTTTTGCCGTTGACAATACCTCTTCCAGCGTGGTAACGCCGCGCAGTACCTTATCAATGCCGTCCCAATACAGTGTTTTCATACCCTCACTCAGTGCGGTTCGTCGGATTACGTCCGTCGGCTCGGCGTTAAAAGTTTGTTCACGTATTTTAGACGACATGAGCATTAGTTCAAAAATGCCTAAACGACCGCGAAAACCAGTCCCTTGGCAGTGTCCGCAACCCCGTCCCTTGACATAATTGGCTTTGGCCGCCATTTCTTTGGTAATGCCGGCCGCTTCGATCATGGTCTGAGGTGGGGAAAAGGATTGTTTGCATTTTTGGCAAATAACACGAACCAGTCGTTGAGCCATTATGGCAACCACCGAGCTAGCCACCAGATAAGAGGGCACACCCATATCGATTAGACGTGTAATAGCACTGGGCGCATCGTTCGTGTGTAGTGTACTGAAAACCAAGTGTCCAGTCAGAGATGCCTGAATTCCCATTTGTGCCGTCTCAAGATCTCGCATCTCACCAACCAAAATTATGTTCGGTGCCTGTCGCAACATCGCTCGTATCACTCTCGCAAAATCCAACCCTATATCATGCTTAATCTCTACCTGGTTCACGCCGGCTAAGTAATACTCCACCGGGTCTTCCGCCGTTATAATCTTCTTATCCGGCGTATTTAATTCATTCAAAACCGCATACAGCGATGTCGTCTTTCCAGAACCGGTCGGTCCTGTCACCAATAGAATCCCGTTCGGCCGCTGGATCAGGCCCCTGACCTTTTGAAAATCGTCGTCGGCAAATCCCAATTGCCGTAGCCCCACCTTAATGCTGTCCTTATCCAATATCCGCATCACCACCGACTGGCCGTGATTGGTGGGTATCACACTAACCCGCAAATCCAACTCCTTCTCTCCTACCGTTACCTTGATTCGGCCGTCTTGGGTTCGCCGCCGTTCGGCAATGTCTAGTTTGGATAGAATCTTAACGCGGGATAACAGTGCACCAAGTAACCTCTTGGGGGGACTGTCACGCTCCACCAACACCCCGTCTATCCGGTACCGTATGCGAATGCGATCCTCAAACGGCTCAATATGAATATCCGACGCCCGCAACTGCACGGCCTCGGTAATCATCATGTGCACCAACCTGACCACCGGTGCGCTGGTCTCATCCACGTCTTCATCCCGCGCCCCCGTCTCCTCCATGGTCTCGGTGAAATCAATCGCCGTATCCGTGAATTCTTGTAGCATCGAGTCCGCGCTCTCGCCCACGGTCTGCCCATAATGGCGGTTGATCGCTTCAGTAATGGCATCGCGAGGCGCCAAGGCCGTTTCAATGGGACGATTGAGAATAAATCGCAGTTTCTCGATCGTTTCGTAATCGTCGGGATCGCTAATGATTACCGTCAATTTGCCATCCCCCTCCGAAAGAGGAATTACTGCGTTTTCCCTGGCAACCGACTCCGGCACCAATTCCACTACCGACGGAGGAATAACCACTTCGCTTAAATTGACGTAATCCAAACCGTGCTGTTCGGCCATCGCACGGGTAACATCCTCGCCGGTGACGTAGCCCAGCCGGATAAGTGCATCAGCCAGCTTAGTGCCGGATTCGGTTGACAACTGCTGGGCTTCTGCCAATTGATCAGAGCTGATAACCCCCTTTCGGACTAGGATATCAACATAAGTTCCTTTTCGTTTCGTAACCATGAACTGCTCCGATTTTCGTTTCTACCCATATCAGCGGGTACGCAGAAACAGGACTACAAGGCAAAATGCGGGAATAATGCGCTTTTTTTCCCTGTTCATGCCCAAACTAATCAGTCACTCCCACACATTACAGACTAATGGGAATTTAAATCAAAGTCAACTAAATTACACGTCCTAGGGGTCTGCTAGCATGAATCACTTTGTAGGGGGAGGCAGGTAATCTACGACCCCGTCAATGTTCGGTATTTCCACATTGACAGGCTTTGACCGGCTCTGGATAATCCCACCCTCCGATACCGGGCAAGTCCCGTCCGGTATTACCGCGCCGTCTTTTCATAACCGTAATGCGAAACCGCTAGTGATTGTCCACTGCTCACTGTCCACCGCCCACTTAACACTTTAAACTGACAACTTAAAACTGATTACTGATAACCTATAACTGATGACTGCCCGAGGCTCGCGTTTTCTTATCGCATGGCTTGTGGTGTCCGCTCTGTTCGCTTTGCCGACAAGCGGCCGGGGGCAATCGTCCGACCAAAGCGCGAACCAATCCAGCGCGAACCAATCCACGATTTTTCCCTCCCTGGCCGCGAAAGTAAAAAAAGAGGCCGTGGTTTGGCCCGAACCCGACGTTAAGCAAATCAGTCCCACACACAAGACGATCTTCGAGCCGTTGGAGTCTATTCCAGCAGAGCCCGGCACGCCCGCCCCGGCCGCCAAATCATCCCCATCGAATCTGCCCGGCGACGAATGTTGCCCTCAGTGCGGGCGCCAGTTGGATCATCCCATCCTCGGCACTTGCGATACTTGCGGACCCGTCCGCCGATTATTGTACATGATTTCGCCCGGCAGGATCTTCGCCCATCCGCCCGGCTCGCCAGTGTATCACGAGCCTTGGATCAATCGGCCCTTTAGCGTCGGGGTCTTTGTCGGTCCGATGGTGGGCAGCCCGCTGATAGACGATTGGATCGGGCAGCAAACCGGCACCTTGGCCGGCATGCGCTTCGGCTGGGACATGGACGACGATTGGGGCATGGAACTCCGCCTGGCAACCGCCAATGTCCCCATCTACGACTCCGACGCCGCCATCGAAGCTCAACTAGGCTCGACAAGCACCCTGCCCATTCCATACCTGGCCGGCACGCGCAACGCCGATCATTTCCTTCTCGACATCGACTTTCTTTACTATCCCTGGGGCGATGCCTCACTCCGACCATATTTGCTCTTCGGCATAGGCACCGACCGCATCAAATTCACCGATCGCCTGGGCACAAACTACGCCCGCATCCTGCTGGGCATGCCCGTGGGCCTGGGCGTGAAAATGCATCTAAACGATTGGCTAATCTTCCGCGTCGAAGCCACCGAAAACATGGCCTTCGCCGGCGGCAGCATCTTCCAAGCCCAACAAAACTTCTCCATAACCGGCGCATTCGAAGTCCGCCTGGGCCGCACCAAAATCCAATACTGGCCCTGGAATCCGGGAAGATAGCGGGCAGGGGACAGTGGGCAGGGTTCAGGGTTCAGGGTTCGGGGTTCGGGGTTCAGACTATGTTGTAAAAGAAAGGGGAGTTTTTGCGTGAGGGGTTTGGAATTGTTTCCTGGATACGGAGAAAACGAATTTATCGGCATGGAGAGCGTGAGTAAAGGGTTGGAAAATAAGGGGTTATGGTGCCGCTTTTTTAGGCATTGGAGTGCTTAAAAAATATCAGTGAAAAGATTGCGGTTGCGGTGCGCGCAAATGTATTGCGGGATAAGCAGTTGGAATTT
>JBEKGL010000069.1:0-11215 GCA_050012815.1 Thermoguttaceae bacterium | reverse complement strand
AAGAGTCGATCCGTCATTTCCTTCATGATGTCGGACATTTTGCGGAGTTGGTTCGTCATCTTTGCCGGTCTCCCAATTGCTGTTGCTTTACATTATCATTGCCATCACCAAAATGCCCACCACGATCACCACCACTATAAGGCACCCTCCTGGCCTCGGCAATCCATTCCGTATCAGCCGCCCGCCTCCGACTCATAACCAATTTTCCTCTTAAAACGCCGTTTCGTATTTGTCCAAAAGCGGAATTGCGGATCGGCTTTTTCATGGTGCATCACCCACGAAGAAGAGGATGGTCAAGAAGTTGCAAGTGCTGCCCGCAATGACGAACATGTGCCAGACTCCGTGGAAAAAGGGATACCTATTGTCGTAGACCAGGAACAGCGTTCCGCAGGTATAGCACAGCCCGCCGACCAACATCCACCATAATGCGGCGGCGGGAACCACTTCCATGAGCGAAGGGACCGTGGCAATCGGCATCCACCCCAGCAGAACATAGATCCAAATCGCCACGGCATCCACTCTGTGCGAGAACATGGTTTTGGAGACGAAGCCGCACAAGGCCACGATCCACATCACGCCAAAGAATAGGAACCACCATCCGGTACGCAGGTAGACCAGGGCAAAGGGCATGCATGTTCCTACGATCAGCAAGTAAATAGAGCCCTGGTCCAGGCGTCTAAACAAATGCCTCAGTCGTGGCCCCAAGGGAGCGTGCGACAAGGTGGAGGCGGCGTACACGGCAATTAGGGTCATCGAGAATACCATGCAGCCCACAACGAGATAAACGTCTCCTTGAGAATGCGAGCGGGCGATCAAAACGATTGCACCCACAATACTCAGCACCAGGCCGATCCCGTGAGTTACCGCATTGACGATTTCCTCGGCTTGGAAAACCGGCACGAGAGGAAGTTTTAGCGGCTCTTCCTGAGCATTGATTCCCACTCGCTCCTGAAGCATCGTCATGCGACATGCCCTTTCTTCCAGTGTACGCCGATTCCTGTCCGGGTCAATCTTCACTTCTTCTTCCGAACGGCCCTCACGACTTTGTTCTTCTCCATTTTCTTCCGCAAATGGGCAAACTTGGTCGCTGGTTTGCGAACTGATTGTCGTCCTCTTTCCGTCATAATGCACCCTATCTATTTCTTAATCTTCCCCTTCTCCACCAGATAAGCAAATAACGATTGCAAATCCTGTCCGCTAACCGAAGGATTCTCAGGGTAAAGCTCAACACCTGCGTGCCACGACCCATCCTGGAAAACAGTAACGCCATAGGGTAATGGCATCCCACCTTCAAAAATCCACTCATAATCTTCATAACCCTGCAACCGCACATCTCGAATTTTCAGGGTCTTGTCGGCATGCACAGCGGTGGCGACTGCTTTAAGGATATCTTGCTCCCATGCTTCCTCCGATACCCTGGTTTGTACCGATGGCATGGCAACTTCTACGTCACCTTCCGAAAGAGAAAATAATTCTGCCCCTATTGTATCCCCAACTCCCCATCACAACGTCTTGGAACTCCGTTCCACCGGTTTAAAAAACCGGTGCCACCCGCGTTTTTCAGGCAAAAGCGATCATCAGCCCTTACTCGGAATTGTCTGTCTGCTCTTTCTCTCCCTTGAAATCAGTGTCCCCTTTCCGTCCCCTATCATTCACCGGACGATCAGGGTTATCAGACTGTGGAATCCATTGACCACGTTGCATATCAAAAAATACTATCTCGCCCCCTTTTAACTTCTTTTTATATTTGCTCCATTCATTATTGTCTCCTGGGATTACTTCCTGCCACTTACCTTTGTATAGTATATCTGTGCGTTTGTTAGGAGGTAAAGACACGCGCATATCAAAATAACCATCCGCATTTAGATCAAAAAGGGTCTCGTTCTTTTTTGAGAGTTTTAATTCATTTACTTTTATTCCATTAGAAAGAGAATATATACATGACATTGAAAAATCTATACCTAAAACAATAGTGACTTCCTTTCTGTCAGCGCCTTTATCATCATTCTTTATGATGAGTGATCGACCATAATCAAAAAGTGTAAATGTTTCCTTAGTAGGAAAATCATGATCAACTAAAAGAGCAAAAGGACTTTTCACAAAATACACATCCATTCCAATTATTTCGGCATCTTTTAGGGCTTTTGTTATTGACTGATTATCCAATAACAACTTGGATCTTAGAAAGACAATCAACAGAATATTGGCACAAATTAACAAAATGTTAATACATAACAATATCCAGTTAGAAATAAAGCGGTATCGCATACTTTTTACTTCGGGAGAAATGCCTCAGGGGGAGGAGCTGGTGGTGGTACTCGACTTGGTACGAATGGTGGTTTAGGTGGTGGTGGAGGTGGTGTTGACGATGGGCACTTCTTTTTATTATCTGGGCATACATTATCTAAACAATCCTTAACATTATTTTGTAAATCTCTAATTGCGTCATCTAATACTTTCTGAGCCCTCGCAACCTCTCTATCGGGGGCACCATTGGCTTGTAATTCTGCTACATGGTTTTTCAGACTTTGAATCATGTATGTGGTAGCCAGGCCAGGAGCACATCCCACAGCGGCTCCGCATCCCTCGGTAACGGCGCTGTCTATCGCATGTTCGGTCGGCCACCAGAAATTGTTCCACCACTCGCTGAGCCAACTTGTGCCAAGCGGGTCTAGCCGTGTCAATGGCGAGTTGCCACTGTAGCGGTAGAGGTTTTTATCACCAGCGTCATACCCAATTGGATCCCTATTGATAAATCTTTCCATCAAAGCGTCATAGTAGCGGGCGCGGTAGTAGTATAGGGCGGTCAAGAGGTCTAGCGTGCGGCCGGTGTATAGGGTGGTGTTGTTGTTGGCGGAGGAGCCGGTCATGGTCCAGTTGGCGGCACGGTAGGTCACCACGCCGTAGGGATTGTAGGTGTAACGCTCGACCACCTGCCACACGCCGCTTACTTTCTTCATCAGCCCGGTGACGTTGTAGTTGGCGTCGGATAGGTAGAAGACTCGCTCGGCGGCAACGATGCCGTCGCCTGCCGTGTTGAGCGTGTCGCGGAAGATCGGGGCGTCGATGTAGCGCGGCGACAATAAGAATTGATAACCGCCGTCCCGCGTGCCGCCGACCGTCATGTCGCTTTCTACGACCTGCTGGCCGATGTAATAATCATCTTCGACCGTGCCCGGGGTGGCGCCGCTAAAGTCGCTGAAGATCTGGATCCGCCGGTTCTCGCCGTCGTACTCGTATTTTTCCACCGTACTCAGATTCTGGCCGCTGCTGGTCGTGACTTTCACCAGCCGGTTCCAGGCGTCATAAACGGCAGTCTTGCCGGACTTGAGCGTTATCATATTCCCCGCGTCGTCGTAGCCGGAAGAGCCTTGATCGGGCGTTTCCTCGTTGGCCGCGTTGAATGTGCCGGCGGAAAGATCGTTGCCCAGAGCATCATAGGACCACGTCTTCTGCCGGACGCCGCCCAAATCCCACGCCGTCAGCCTATCCAGCGCGTCGTAATCGTAGGTTTCGTCAAGGGAATGATCTGTTTTTAAAACGTTGACTTTGCTCGTGCGGTTGCCCGCGCGGTCGTAGGAGTAGGTGTAATGGTCGATAGCCACGTCCGGATTCGCGCCGTAGTCGGTCCAGATTTGATCCAGCACCCGGCCGAAGCGGTCCAAAGCCGCGAAATTGTTGGCCGTGTAGTCCAGTTTCACTTCCGCCTCCGCGTAATCCTCGACGACGATCTTACTTGCGCCAAGATATTTATAGGTCGCGTAGAGATCGCCTCCTGCGCCAATACGCTCCACCCTGGACATTATATCATCAACAGACCCGGCATTGCCATAGGCATATTGATGAAAGTGATCGCCGTTGGGGTAGAACACGAAGACCAGGCGGTTGTACTTGGCCACCCCGCCGGTCGCGCCATCGCCGTAAATGTATTCCACGGAAGGGTTCGTATTCTCGTCGTCAACCGGGCCGTCGTGGGCCTGCCACTCGTATTTGACATTGCCCCAGCCGTCGTAGATGTATTCGTCCTGGTTGACGATATCGGCGGTCAGCCGGGCGGTCGCACTGTCGTAACTGGTCACTGTCTGGACGCGGCCGACGTCGTCGTAGGCCGTAACTATGGCCAGAATCGAATCGTCCACGTTTTGCCCGGTATGCTCGCCAATCAAGTCAACCGTATCTGCCGACAACCGGCCGGCGGAGTCGAAGATATAGTCGTGCTCGACGCCGCGCTGGTCGGTGGTGCTCGTGGTGCGGCCCAACTGGTCGTACTCGGTTGAAAAGTGGTCGCCGTGGTTCCCATTTACGTCAAATGTCCAAACTCCAAGCGAATCGGCCGAATCGGGATAGATCACGGCCGTTTGCCATGAGGCGTTGATCTCGGATGTGTAAAGGTATTTGGTGGCCTGCTCTTGGACGTTTTTGTGGTTCGGATCGCTGTCGTCACCCTTGGCGTTATAAGCAATCATGGTCGCAAGTCGGCCGGCGGTGTCATACTTATAATCGACCGTGACGTCGCACACGGTGTCGGTTTCCTCGACAGTGCCGTTGTCGTAGTTCTGGATGGTGCGGATAGTACGCCCGGCATCGTCGTAAAGGGTTTCGTTGATGCGGCCGATGTTGTCGATGGTTCGATAGGCGCGGCCGGCCGAGTTGTACTCGGTAAGTTGGAGTTGGAAGTCGATGCCGGCCATCGAGCTTGTGTTTTGCGACGAATGCGGCTGCGGCGGGCGACGGAGTTGGCTTTGCGGGATTGAGAAGGTTCAAAAGCGTTATCTGATTGCCGCAGTGGCCCGCAACCTGGGTTTGCTAATGCGCAAAGTGTTTGGAATCGGGACTCCGAAGGGTTTGCAGGCCGCGGGCGGTCTTGTTTCTTCGACTTGTATTGCCTGGTTTCACGTTAGTTTCACTCTCTGTCGTTTGCGCCGGGTATCAATGTCACCACTCGCGGATTTACACGCTTATGCAACCGCTGCCTGAAAAAGAAATAAATCGCATTTATGGCCCTTTTTCAACGGGCTGTTAGGACAGATTTAAATTCTCTGGTCCTATAAATTTCCACAACCAAAATCACCTTTGTCTTTTGCCTTTCTTGCCGCGAATCGGAATTTTCCGCAAGTCCAGGGGGATGTCGCGACGCATTCCTGAAATGCTTTCACTGACAAGGACCGCCTAACGTCATAATCATTTGTCCCATATTCTAGGTCAACGAGAAGGGCAACTATCGCATGAAATCCCCGGACTACGCGCGTAGTTCACGGATTGGCGGAATTGTTTAGAACCGATATTCCAGTCCCACGTTTATCCCTTGCGCCCAGAAATCGGTGGTGACAAAATTAGGCTGCGGGAACGGCACGCCGCTAAGAGTTTTGCCCAACATTTGCGTGGAATTCAAGTATGTATCGATCTGGTCGCCGGGCCGGACCACGCGGCTCCAGTATAAGAGGGTGTATCCGACGGTCGCCTTCAGACGGCAAGTGATATTGTAACCGACGGTCGCGCCCAACTCGGGAATGACTGAAAAAGCGTTTTGTTCATACACCCCTATGTTAGTCGGCAGCGCCAGAAGACCATCGTGTTGATAGGTTGTCTTGCTACCGCTGGAATTTGTTACTGAAGAGGAACCGTCAATCCTCACTCTGGATCGGGTGTCGCCCAAGGCGAGTTTCGCCAGGAGTTCCATCGTCCACCGGCAATACCGGCTTCTCGTCGTAAACCCCAGTTCGGCCCCGTTAAAATCGTTGGCGGCGGAAAATTGATCTGAAAATTGCGTCGTTACCAGATATAATCTGGATATCGAGGATGATTCAATCGAGAGATCTTCGTTAAAATTTCCGTATCGGTAGCCCAGCAGGAAATCCGCTTGACGATTGCACTGCTGGTAAAATGTCTTCCGCACCAGCACTTCCACCGACGAGAGTTCGCTGGCAATGCCGATATTTAACGATCCCGTCAGCAAACCGGGGTATGCGATTAAAATGGCGTCTTGGCCGGGCGTTCGATCTTTCGTGGATACGTTGTAGAACGGTCTGGCGATGATTGGCGAACCGCCGCTGTCGCTGGATATGCTGTAATCCGCCGATTTATTGCTGAGAAACGTGTATACCGCTTCGATGCCCAATTCCCGGCAAGGATTTAACCAATAGCCCAACGTGAAACGTCCGCCCGGAATACCGCCATAATCCACGTCTCCGCCGCCGAATAAAATGTTTGTTCCATCTTGTCCCAATATCCCGGCCTGTGCCGCGGGAGTACCGTTTGGACTAGTGGTTGCCAGCGGCGGCAAACTGGCCGATTTGCTCCACCATGAAAGATACTCGCCCCGGAACCAAAGTTGTTTGTAAAACTGATTGAAACAAATGCCGCAGTCCCAATTTGCGCCAAGGCCCAGATCCCAATAGTCATAGCCATCGCCACCGCAGTCCGGCGCGCGGCAGGATCCCTGGCCGTTGCCGCACGAGTTGCTATCATCCTCCATGCTATTTGCAGGGCTCGGGTCGGAAACATCCGGCGGCGAGGCTTCGCGCACGGGGGCGGTGCTTACGCGCCTTATGGATTGATTGTATGTATATTCCCCCGTAGGATTTTGCCACGGCGTCGATGATCCGTCCTCGCGCTGTCCTTTAAGCGGAGAAACAATCAAGAAAACACCGAGCAGCAACGTCGCGTAAACGCCCGTTTTCGCGCGCCTGCCGGCGCCGATTTTTTGAGACAGCTTTGCTAGCATAGCCGTTATCCTATGTGAGTCCATGCGATCGCATTTCAACCAAGACAAGACCGTGGACGCAAGAATCGGCTTGAAACCGTGCCAGCTTTAATGATTTTTCCGGTTTTTTGCCTTATGCCCGATCTATGCCGAGATTGTCTTGTCGGGGGCGATAAGAACAACCAGCGAATGGTTTTCCAGTTGCAATCGGCCGTCGGCCGGAGCGGGCGGGCCGTCCAACGACGGATAAATATCGTCGGGACTTTCGGCTGCGGTGTCGATGAACTTCCGCCAGGGAATATGACGTGCCGCGGTTGGAATCACGAATTCTCGGGATTCGGTCTCGGCGTTGAAGATCATCAGCAGGTGGTGATTCTCCGGCGCAAGCGGGTCTTCCCGCGGCGCGGCGGCAAGCAGGCAAACCAAATTGTTCTGCTCGCTCGTCCAGTCAACCGTTTCCCCGGCGGCGCTAAACCAGGTGACGTCGGGAAATCCGCTGGGAAGCGGAGGCTCGCCGTAAAGGAAATTCGTTCGCCGCACGCTCGGTTCCGCGCGGCGGAAACTGATCAGGGCTTGGCAGAACCGCCATAACGCTTGATTCTTTTCCACCAGCGACCAATTGAACCAGGAAATTGCGTTATCCTGACAATATGCGTTGTTGTTCCCGTTCTGGGTCCGCCGGCACTCGTCGCCGTAAAGGATCATCGGCACGCCTTGGCTGAGCATGAGCGTGGCCAGCATGTTTTTAATCTGCCGCTTGCGTAGATTCTCGATCGCCACGCGCCGCGTAGGCCCTTCCACGTCGTAGTTGCAACTGTAGTTATTGACTTCTCCGTCGCGGTTGCCTTCGCCGTTGGCTTCGTTATGTTTTTCGTTGTAGGCGACCAGATCGTTCAGGGTAAAGCCGTCGTGGGAGGTGATGAAATTGATGCTATGATAGGGTTTTCGCCCGCTCGACTGGTAAAGGTCGCTGGATCCGGCCAGGCGCGTGGCCAGCGGGCCGAGCATGTTTGCTTCGCCGCGCCAAAATCGTCGCACGTCGTCGCGGTAGCGGCCGTTCCATTCAGCCCAGCGCATGCTGCCGAAGGTGCCCACCTGGTATGCTCCCGAGGCGTCCCAGGCCTCGGCGATGATTTTCGTGTCGGCCAAAAGGGGATCTTCGCCGATCGATTCCACCACCGGCGGATTGGGAATCAATTCGCCGTTGCGGTCGCGGCTTAAAATCGAGGCCAAATCGAAACGGAACCCGTCCACGTGGCAGTTGTGAACCCAATACCGCAGGCAAAGGAAGATCAATTCGCGGACTATGGGGTGGTTGCCGTTAAGCGTATTGCCGCATCCGGAATAATTGCGATAAGTTCGCCCGCCGTTTTCCAACATGTAATAAACGCGATTTTCCAATCCCTTGAAACTCAGCGTGGGCCCGTATTCGTTGCCTTCGGCGGTGTGGTTGAATACCACGTCCAGAATCACCTCGATGCCCGCCTGGTGCAAGGCCCGGACCATCTCCTTGAATTCGCGGACCTGGCAGCCCGGCTCCGTGCCCGCGGCGTAATCCCGGTGCGGGGCAAAAAACGCCAGCGGATCGTAACCCCAGTAATTCGGACGTTCCTGCTTGTGACCGAAGCAATCGATGTCCGAGGAAAACTCGTGCACCGGCATCAATTCCACGGCCGTCACGCCCAGCGATTGCAGGTAAGGAATCTTTTCGATTATGCCCAGATACGTTCCCGGATGATCCACGCCGCTGGATCGCGAGTGGGTAAAACCGCGCACGTGCATTTCATAAATAATCGTCTCGGGCAAGGAGCGTCGCAAGTGCCTGTCGCCCTGCCAATCAAACTCATCGCTGACTACGACGCATTTGGGCGGGCGGATCAGGCCGTCGTCGGCCGACAAAAATTCTCCGGCCAGGGCCTTGGCATAAGGATCGATCAGCCGCGCTTTTGGATCAAAGTGATTTCCTTTATCCGGTTCATTGGGACCGTCGGCCTGATAATGATAAAGCTGACCTGGTCCGACGCCAGGAACAAAAACGCTCCAGATGTCACCCCAGCGATTCAAATCCGGGTCGAAATCGATGCACTGACTCGGTTCGCGGTCTAAAACATGATCGTACAAAAGCACGCGCATGGCCGTAGCGCGGCGGCTGAAAACCACAAACTGCACCCCACCATCGTGTAAAATCGCACCATAAGGAAGAGGGTGGTCGAATTTTAATACCGGGGGACGTTCAAACATTGTTTTAGGCACGGTGCTATATCCTGGAACAATACCTACTTGGCAAGCATACAATTGGTTTACGTCGATCGACATGCTAATCCCGTTGAAACTATAGGTTACGTCGTTTGGGCAATGTAAAACCGCGCGAAAATAGATTCCCCGTCTATGCGTTCACCTATTTTTCGGCCGTTGGCCGGTAGAGCTTGATAAATGCCTTAAATGAACCTTGTTATCGGCATGGTCCGCAGATGCCGTAAAATTAACGATTTTTATGGCTCTGTCAAAAAAAAACGCGTTTTTTGGCATTTACCCCCCAGTGAGTACGCCTTTGCATGGAAAGCATAGCTTTTTATATTTAGCCCCGGGTGAACACGCCGGGGGCCGGACAAGACACTAAGCCAATTTGATCAACAAGCATTGCGTGGAAGGAAGTTGCACGGGCCGTTCCGGTTTATCCTGCAAGAAGTCGTCGAATGCCTTGCGTACTCCGGCCAGGATCGAGTAATCGTGCGATAATATGACCCCGCCCGGAATAAGCCGCGGATAAAAATACTCCAGGCCGGCCAATGTGCTCTCGTATAAATCCACGTCGAGGTGCACGAAGGAAAACCTCCGCTCGGGCAGCGTCTTGGCCGATTCCGGGAACAGCCCCGGGTGGAAATAGACATTCTTGTAACTTTTTAAATACTCCTGTACCGATTGTAGCGAGCAGGGATACTGCTTTTCGCGATGCACGCCCTTGTCGGCCGAAGTGCTTTGCGGCAGCCCGCCGAAAGTGTCGAACAGGTGCAACTCAGCATCGCCCTTGGCCTCGCAAAGAAGTTTTGCCGAAGCGCCCTGAAACACGCCGACCTCGGCCATGGCGCCGGGCAGGCGGCTGTATGCTTTTCCGAAAGAGTACACCGTGTAAGCCTCGTAGGCGAATTGCAGCGATTGGCGTTCGCGGCGGACTTGCTTGATCAACCGCACGTCCTTGGGTTCCTTATGGAGTCCTAATAAAAAGATTTGCACCCGCGAAATCGTATTAAGATAAAAGCGCTCCAAAAACCCGCCGCCGACCAATTTTTGCAGCCTGGGATTATGTATCAGTTTAGCCATGTTCGCCGATCTTCTGATTTATTGCTATTTTTCGTTATCTGATTCTTCGGTAAGTATCGCCTCGGGATGGAATACGGCGTGGCAGTCGGTGCAACTTTTAGCGAGTTTTTTCATGGCTTCAGCCGCGGCAGGCTCGTTGCCGGCGCGGATGGCGGCGTTCGCCGCCCCCGCGGAATCGCGCATCTCCGTGGAAAACCCGTACCACTCGTTTATCTCTTGCGGATTTTTCGCCGCGCTGGTATCGAACATCGAACCTTGGGCAATGGCGGCGATCGCGGCCGTATAGCCCGCCGTCTCCTTGGCCTTGGATTTGAATTTTGCGCCCTTGATGTTTTGTTTCAGCTTGTAGTTTATGTTGGGAACCTGCTTCATCAGATCGGACAGAGACGCCACCTTTTCCCACTTCAATTCGTCCTGGAGGCGAACCTTGCCTTCGGCGGCCGCCTTCAGGCCCTCAAAGGCTTTTTTGGCCGATTGATAATCGGTCGTGGCGGCCAGTTCCCGGGCGGCCTTTATCAAGGCGGCGGCACGGGCCTTGTATTCGTTCGGTTCATCGTGTAAACCCAGGCAAAGAGCGATCACCGCCAGGGTGGCCGTGCATCTGCCTATCTTCCCTTCCGAATCTTTATACTCTTGTTCGCTTGCCAGCGTCGTTTCGATTTCCTTGATATAAAATCGTACTTGATTGACCAAATCCCCGGCCGGAGCAAAACAAGAAAGTTTCGGCGCATCGGGCGGCGCCGGCCTATCGGCAGCCCCGCTTTTTTCCGGCCCGGCCGCGGATGCAAGCCCGCACCCTGCGGCGAACATCCAAACTATCGCAATTCCCAGCCCCGGCAACATCGCCAATAATCGATCAAATGCCGCTCCGAACACGTTGCTTATCCTCCTTATACGGTATATTCCACGGTTGGATAACAAAAAAATACTGAGGCTACGCATCAATATAACCTGACCAACTTTAACCAGGAGGACAGGCATTCTTGCCTGTCTTTTTCGGGCCAGACAAGAATGTCCGGCCTTCTGATCGCCTGTCTTTTTCGAGCCGGACAAGAATGTCCGACCTTCTGATCGCCTGTCTTTTTCGAGCCGGACAAGAATGTCCGGCCTCCTAATAGGGTTAATTTATTTTGTTGCAAATCCCCAGAGGGGGGCATTTCCAGTCTATCGAAAAGCCGAGCTTTGCAACTT
>JBEKGL010000068.1:0-11221 GCA_050012815.1 Thermoguttaceae bacterium | reverse complement strand
TCTGTTGCGATGGAAACAAGTTGCTTCAATATCGTTGCGGAATAGCGCAGAAAACCATGAAACGGCGACTTGGATTTTGGCTGCAACGTGTGCGTTATTTGCATTGTTTGCACATACGCCAAACGCCGATGATTGTTTTTATGTCAATATGAGCGTAGGAGCGGCCGATAATGCCGACCAACCGTTACTGAAGTGGGACACGATGCACGGAGTCCCGGAAACGCCCATTCTCCTGCCTTCTTTTCGCGTACATTCCATCGAACTAATGATGGCCGCTTTATCGAATCTAAGCGGCATCGAGGCGATCAGCTTATTCCATCTCCTTATTCCCGCTATTGGAGCCGTTTTCTGCTGTCTGGCATGGGCAAGGCTATTGCGCACGATAATGCCCTCCGTGTGGATTTGGGTGTTTATCGCGGTTATCTGCGTTTATTTGTTCGTGGGCGGCCCGCCTCAATGGTTCAGTAATTTCGCGCTGGTCCGCCTCCATCAAGGGAAGTCGCTGATGGTTGCTGCCTGCGTCCCTTTGCTTATCGCGTATGCCGTGCAATATGTGTGCCGGCCGAGTCTTCGCGGTTGGATCCTTTTAGCGGCCTGCCAGGTCACGGCGATGGGATTCTCTTCAACCGCCCTTTGGTTGGGACCCGCGGTTGTCGGTTTGACCGCGATCAGCGTCATGCCGCTGTCTGTGCCCGTTTCGTGGAAAACGCTCCTTGGCGTTGTCGCCAGTTCGGTCTATATATTGGCGGCGGGATTCGTGTTTGTAGTCTTGCTGAACACTCATACCGAATTGCCCGGGCTTAGAATCGCTCCCGATAGGCCGCTGATGTCCTTGATCTATTTGATTTTTGGCGACGGTCTGCTGCGCGATACGTGCCTGGCGGCCATTTTGCTGGCCTGGTATTTCTGCCCCACCGCCGTGTCCGAACGGTTCTGTATTTTTTACCCGCTCGGCGCTCTACTAACAGTGCTTAATCCTTATTTGGCGAAAACGTTTATCGAAAGTGTTGTCGGCGGTCCGACATATTGGCGGACTATGTGGGTCCTGCCGCTGCCAATGTTCCTGGCAATTGCCGTTTCAGCTCCGATGATCGGTCGGCGGAAAGAACGGTTTCGGATATTAAGAACGCTGGGCTATGTTTTTGGAATCTTAATGCTAGCGGGTTTCATTGCTCCGTATCCCACCTTTTCAAGACAAAACAGCGGTACGGAAATTCACTGGCCTGGGAAAAAAGTGCCCCCGGATTACGCAATCGCCGCCCAAATAGTACGCATGGCGCCAAGGCAAGCCCATGTGCTGGCGCCTATAACCGTATCGACTTGGATTCCGACGTTTCACCATCATCCTTACCCACTGGTAAGCCGCGAACATTACATGTTTCTCCTGGATGCGGCAAAACCCGGCGAAAGCGGCCGCCGCCTGGCGTTAGAGGCTTACATCGATGGTCGGATACGGACCGAAAATTCGGCAAAACAATTTATCGAGGCTTTGCATGACTTAGACCTGCAATTGATATGCGTCAATCGTTCCTGCAATTGGCTTACCGAAATACGAACAACTCTCGATTCAGAGGGTTTCACGCCAAGTTATAACGACATAAAATACGAAATCTGGGTCAGAAATCCAGAATAAAAGTAACGATCGCCCATATAGACCCCAATTGTCTTAAAATGATGAAACCAGTAAAATTGCGAATTCGCGGGGCGTGGTGCAGCCTGGCTAGCGCGTACCTTAAGCACACGAGTTCGCAGGTTCGAGTCTTTTTTGCCCGATTTGCCGAAGGCTTAACGTTCGGCACAAATGTTCAATAGTTCGTTGCGTGAGAACTCTCGACCGTGAGTGTCAATCCCATTGCTTTGGTCACCGCGAAGAGTGTGGATAGACGTGGATTTCCTCGTGGCGACAGGGCGCGATATAAGCTCTCCCTCTCAATACCTGCCGCCTTGGCGATTTTGGCGATACCTCCGCGCGCTTCGGCAATGTGCCGCAATGCAACGAGCAGTACCTTCGGCTCTTCAGTATCCTCCATCGCCGCCTTGAGATACTCGGCCGCGAACACTCGGTTCTTCCGCAGCCTTTTGATCATCACCTCATCGTGCGAAATACTTACTTTATCTTTCATCGTTTCTCAGTCCTTCGTTTATAATCGTTCCAATATTCAACTGCCAGGCAAATGTCGGCTGATTGTCTGCGCTTATCGCCACCGCACAGCAACAACACGTATGTCCTGCCAATCATTGCGTAGTAAATCCGGTAACCCGGTCCCCAATCGATACGCAATTCCCAAACACCATCCTTCAGCGGCTTGCAGTCGCCGAAGTTGCCGGCAGCCAGCCGGGCGATTCTCGCGGCAATTCGCGCTTCGGTTTTTTCGTCTCTCAACGAATCGAACCATTCCTCGAAAACGTTTTTGCCGGATTTAGTAAGGTAATGGTGTATTTCCAACATCTCATAAATTGTAACTTATAAATCACAGATGTGCAATTGCATATTTTTAATTCGGGAGGTAAATTACAATAAGACAATAAGCACTATCGGGTGGGTGGATATCGCCCGAATAATCGCGGGGCGTGGCGCAGCCTGGCTAGCGCGTCTGGTTTGGGACCAGAAAGTCGGAGGTTCAAATCCTCTCGCCCCGACTTTTTTATGGGGATAAGTTCAGAGATTGGATTTATCCCCTTTTTTCTCTACGCGGACCGGGACCGGAAAGATAAGATGTCTCCGTTCATCATTCCATATGGTCCAATTTCTCTACACTCTGTAGCAATTCCGGTGTCTCAATCCAAATCGCCAAGTAGGGATAATCGCTAGATGTTCTCTTCAAGTAGATCAAGAACGGCTTGTCGAAGATGTACTGTGCGGGCTTTTCTCTCCCCGCCGCAGACTTCCATCCCTCATACGCATTGGATTCCAGACGTGCCCCCTTTTCGTCGAGCCGGAAGCGAATCGTTTGTTCGGCAATCGCTAGATAAATTTTGGACAATTTTGGGTTTGTCGGGCTGCGCCCCTCCAACTCGGTGTACTTGCGCAGCACGTTTAGGTCGATTAGCGGAACGACCAGCGAATCACCTGGACTAAGCCCGGTCGGCCCATCTTCCCCCATACGCCGTTCGATCAGTTTACGCACAGCGGCTAAAGTCGAAATGAGCGTTTCCCTCGGCTTGACTTTCGCTAGGACCATCTCGTCGGACGCAGAAGTAGTGTTAAGTCGCAGGACGAATTCGTCATCGCTCGCGTCGGCGAGCACCGACACCTGTTTGCCGAGGGCTTCGTCGCGCCGAGAGTCAGACTTGAAATTCTGAATCCCAAAACAGGCAACCTTCACCGGTCCAGTTCTTGGCTTAAAAACGAGCGGGTCGTCGAGACGATCGAAAGCCTCGCGAAACTTAAAGGACGCTTGCATATAGGCATAGGCGATCGCTTCTTGATCTTCCAAGCGTTCCGGAATCCGAAGCGTCGCGTTGGGGAATAGCCGTGACATAGACTCTCGGAGTTCGCCGACCACGCCATCCTTAATCAATCCAGCCTTGACCAAGTAAGTGCCTGGCGGCAAAATGTCCACGGTCAGCTTGCTGCCACGAAGAAGGTCCTCGCCCATGGGTGGTAAGCCAGCCAAGTGGACCGGCTCCCCGACAATCTTATCCTGGAACTCGTTCCAGGCAAGTTGGAAAGTCGCGCAGTACACATAGTTCTTGCCCGCAACGATAGGCCCCTCGGGATGCGGAAAAACCTCCGTCTGACGTAGCTCCTCGGCGCGGATTGGCTCGGAAGGAGGCAGCGTGTCCCCGGAATCCCGCCGACATCCGCCTCCACTTGCAAGACCTGCCAGCATGAAGACGACGGCAAACCGTCGAAACATTATTCTATGCATCATATCATGATTCCGTTTGCTGTCGGAGAAAAAAACAGTTCAACTGTGTATTTTCTCCCTTTTCGATCGAACAACAAAACTCAGTCCTGCCATCAACACAAAAGGCAATGGTGAAGTTATACACTTGCGTTCAGTACTGATCCTACAGGTTTTCGGAAAACAAGACAACCTAGGGCGAGGGCCACCTACCAACTAGGAAAACGTCTCACGGTCGGCAGGGTGGCACTGTTTAGGTGTGCCACTGGCTCTGCCAGTGTCTTATCTGGAACTTCTCAAGAGAAGGCCCGTTCTGCTAAACCGAAAATTATTGGCAGGCAGGGATGTTGTTATAATCGTGAAAATGGTTTATCATCTTCCGGAGTGCCGTTTCCCAGTCTTACCATAATACAATGGAACTTCAACATCTCAGAAGCACTGGCAAAGCCACTGGCACACAGCGAAGTGAAGATGCCGGGATCGGGTCAGCCCTTCAATGGTGGGGTATGCTGGACGAAGCCCATGATAAGCCGCCGGATATACAGTTCGATGGCGGCTACACTGCGTAGGAAAAGTTCAATTGGCGTCCAGTAGCCTCGACTTTTTTGTGACATTGTGCTAGTTTATCCTGTTCCCGCACTCCGGCCCGGGAACAATGTATAAGCCGATAGGATTAAATTTATAGGAAAGCATAGATATGGGACTTCGACCGCGTACGAAATTTACCAAGAAGCTAAAATCCCGCCGCTGCAGCAAATGCGGGGGGAAACTCAGTTCGCAGCAATTTCGCTGCAAACGCTGCAGTTCGCTGGAAGCCCATCCTAAAAAGGGCCGGACTCGAAACGGCTGATTTTTAGTCTTTAGCAGGCGGCTTGAAGGCAAAAGAAAATGGCTGTCAGACATCAAAAACCCTGTTGGGCTTTAGGCGGTGGGGTTGGCTTAGTATGATGGACGGCCATACGAACTGGTTTAGCGCCAGGTTTAATGTAACTACGAAATGCCGGTCGAATTATCGGCTTTTACGTATCTAACGCGTAAAAAACGGATCCACTCTTGTTCCTGCTTCCGACCATATAACCCATTGATCTGGGGAGTGGTATGCCATCCGTTTGATCGATTAGATGCCTAAAATACTTGCAAAAAACGCTTAATTATGTTAAAAAGACAAATGCATTTGTCGGTGAATGTTCGCGGTTTTTTACAATAATCACCTCAAGCACTCGACAAGTGCAGGACTGTTTTTCTATTTCACCCATTTACGGAGGCAGCGTTTAATCCGGCGCTTTTGAAAGCGATGACGCCACGGCATTGCTAACATACCGCCGGGGAAGGATTCTCAGCATGTGTTTTCATCTTCGCTATTTGTCTGCGCTGTTAAGTATTTGTTACTTCTTAGTTTTTGCGACGGGTTCCTCTCAAGCCTCGCAACAATATACGATCTTGGGCCAAAAGGCAATGACCGTTAGCCTGCCCGGCGGACTTGCCGGTCTGCTGAAGCCCAACGAATCAGTTTATACGGCCGATCCATACGGCTTGGGTGCGTCGTTTTCACTCTTGGTAGTTTTGGATACCGGCGCCAGCGGATGCCTTCTATCGGCAACCGACGCGGGATCGGATGGACTGAATATTCCCATCATTTCAGGCGAAACCTACAACGACGTGGGCATCGGCGGCACCGAAACCTTTAACATCTCCCAATCCACCGGATTGATCCTTGCCCCGATCGGAATAATGGCTTCGTATGACTACACTGGTCCTGATCCATCGGAAGACTTGGCGAACTACTCGCCATACGGCTCTTACAAATTCCAGATTCGCCAATCAGATCCAACATACGCCGGGCTATACCCTCTTAACATGAACCTTGTTGGAACGCCCGTGCTCAATCAACACGTCATGCATGTGACCCCGAACAGCAGCGGTTACACTAGTATGATACCCACGGTTGATTACCTTGTGACCGAGTTGCTTCCCGAGATACCAAAAAACTTGCCCTCGACCGGCGTATTTAAAATTGGTCTGACTTATGAAAATTTTGTCAAGGATACTACGTCGGTAAGCACATCGACAAATCCCACTATCAAGAACGTTAAACTAAATTTAGGCGAAAAGGAAATCACCAGCACATGGCTTTTCGACACCGGCGGATCTGTTACCATGATCGGCCGCGACATGGCCGCGAGCCTCGGTATTGATTTGAATAGCGATCCCGTTACAACCACCACCGTAATCGGCGTGGGCAATACGGAACGGACTCTGTTCGGCTACAACGTGGATAGCCTGACCGTTCCCTTGACTAATGGAGATGATCTTGTTTTTAAGAACATCGTTGTCTTCGTGCCGGAAGAGGGCGCGCTGCCGGCGGACTTGACGGGCATTTTCGGCATGAACTTGCTTAATCAAACCTTTCCGGACTCCAATGACATATATTCCATGACGGACAGCCCTTTCAGCGATTGGTACGTCGATCCATTCAATAACGAACTGGTATTGGTTCTGGCCGTACCCGAGCCGGCGACTTTCGTCATGCTTTTCGTCGGCGGGACGCTCTTCCTTCTGTGGCGAATTGTACGTCACCGTATTGTTTGACGAAGGCGCTTGACAAGTTTTGCGGATGGGATGCCCGCCATCTACGGGGCCGTTCCGATTCTTGTGCGGTTTATAGAAGATTTTATAACGAAACGGATAATCGCATGAATTGTTCGTAGTACAGCAATCCCACTAGGCTTTTGGCGTCGTGAATTTCACCGCGGCGAACCATGTCAATCGCTTCATCCCAAGTGCACAAGAAGGGTTGGATATCCTCACCCGGTTCCAGGGCCATTTCACCGGAAGTTAAGGAAGTCGCCAGAAACAAGTGCATTTTTTCATCCAAGATGCCCGGAGACATACAAAATGTGAGTAAAAGTTTGATGTTTCCGGCTCTATATCCCGTTTCTTCGGCAAGTTCGCGTTTTGCGGTCATTAGCGGATCTTCGCGGCGATCGAGCGTACCCGCCGGTAGTTCTATAAGCGTTTCATTCACGCTCACTCGATAATTGCGTACGAAGACCACTCGGCCATCGTCTAATATGGGCAAGATTACCACTGCGCCGGGGTGGCGAACGATTTCCCGAACGTATTCAGCGCCGTCCGGAGCGATTTGGACCACGCGCTGGATACAAAAACGTTTGGCTTGAAAGATAAGCTCAGGTTTTTTCATAAGTGAGGGCCTCCAAAATAGTAATATGCGATGGCAATATCAGCCGTAATAGCACATCTTGTTAAGGATAATAGGTACGGGCCATACTTAAGAGGTGGTTTATTGTGTGGTCAAAAAGCGGTTATTCCCCTCATTATCATCAAAAGCGTCTTTTTTCCCCACAATATAACTATCCCCCTCAGAAGCATAGGAAGCATAAAGTGTTTTGCCGTATAGGATACTGTGACATAAAGTTATGTAGGTATCTAGGTTAAGGTTGCCAATTGCATAACATCGGAACTAATGATTTTTCATGCCGGCTTCCGACACGCTTGCACCCGCTGATAACGGCACGGTCGTAAAAAGCAACTCTATTGCTTTAAACAGCGATCTTAGAAAGTTGCTCGAACGGAGTTTTCACGCGGGATTTACGATTTTCAACGGCGTTACGGGCGAAGTTTTGGAGGAGTCGCCCGAACTGCCTGCCTGCGATTGGTCGTTGCGCGGCGAAGTGTGTCGCATCGTAGCCCTCCACGGCAAACCTGAGTTTCTGGACGAAGAAGACCCCTTCATTATGCTAGCCCTGCCAATTCCCGACGGAAAGGGAAATTGCATAGTTGCCGGAAGCATATTTGTAACCCGACGCATAGATCCGGCCGAATCGTTCGAACGGCAGGCCGCGCTTTTGGGTTTAAGGCCCGAGGAAGCGGTCCAATGGGCATTGCGACAAACTCCCTGGGCGCCGGAAACCCTGCAATACATTTGCGAATTATTACTGGACTATGTGGAATCGCGACAATGCATCAAGGAATTGCAGGAGGAAACCAGCAACCTTTCCGTTCATCTCACGGGCACCTACGAAGAAATCAGTCTGCTCTATCGTCTTACCCATAACCTGAAAATATCGAAAAGCGATGAGGAATTGGGGCAGATCACGCTGAAATGGCTGGAAGAAGTGCTGCCCGCAAAAGGATTGGCGTTACAGCTTATTCCAATCTCCGACGCCGATAAATCGGTGACTCATACTGCCCGGAATTCCACGATCCTGATTACCCACGGCGATTGTCCCGTGGATAATGAACAGTTTTCGGCATTGATGCAATATTTGGAAGTGGAGAATAATCTCCGCCCGGTTGTGATAAACCGGCTGATTACAAGCCGGGAAGATTGGCCTTATCCAGCGGTGCGGCAGATGGTTGTGATTCCCATGGCCGAGGGCGCAAACCTCTTCGGCTGGCTGGCGGTGTTTAATCATCTCACTGATGCCGAATTCGGTACCGTGGAAGCAAATTTGTTGAATACCGTTGCCGCCATCCTGGGCATTCATAGCGGCAACATCGAGTTATATCGGCAGCAGTCGGACTTACTGGCGGGATTCGTCCGCGCCTTCACGTCGGCTATCGACGCCAAGGACCCCTACACCTGCGGTCACAGCGACCGGGTGGCCCGCATTGCCGTCCGCCTGGCCAAAGAACTGGGCTGCGACGAGCAGTTGCTCAATACGCTGCACCTTTCCGGCATGTTACACGACATAGGCAAGATCGGCATTAACGACGACGTGCTTCATAAACCGGGCAAACTCAGCAATGAGGAATTTCAACACATCAAAACGCACGTGGAAATCGGCTCTCGTATCCTGCGCGATTTGAACAATCTCAAAGACGTAATGCCGGTGGTTCTACATCATCACGAATCTTGGGACGGGGGCGGATATCCTGAAAACCTGGAAGGAGAACGGATTCCCCTTGCCGCCCGAATTGTCGCCGTGGCCGACGCTTACGACGCCATGAGCAGCGATCGCCCATACCGCGAAGGCATGTCCGAGGAAAAAATCGAACAGATTCTCCACAACGGGGCGGGAAAGCAGTGGGATCCTGAAATCATCGAGGTCTTTTTTAGGGCCCACGAAGATATTAAAAAAATTATCCAAAATCAATCCGATCCGATGGACTCGCTAATACCGCTGCTATTGGAATCGTTAAGATAACTCTACTTGCATATTCTTGCCAAATGGGAGTATCCTTATAGCAAAGATGTCATGCCATCCGTGGGATGACATTCAGGCCTTTTTCGCAGAAGCCATTGTTTGCTATAAGGAGATCAATTGTGAAAATATCCCCGGGTTTGTCGCATATATCTCGGTGTATTCCGGTGATTTGCACATTCTTGCTTTTATGCGGCTGCCAAAAACCCAACGCTGAACGGCAAACTCCTTCAGCGCGCCGGCAATCCGAGTCGGCGGTTGCCTCCGCGGGCAGCCGGGAAACGGAGGAGGGAAAACTCGCCGCCAATAAAAATGACCGCCAAGCGGAAGATAAAACGGGCGATATTTTGCAAAAAAAGTCGGAATCGGAAAACCAACCGTTGGAATCAACCTCCGCTTCCACTACCTCGGAGATCGAGAATAACACAGCCGAGGTGCCGATGGAAAAGCCTCGCGATCTGGGCCCTCCCTTGGTCGACCATCCTGAAACTCTGACAAAACTGCATCCGGTTTATCCGGTTTGGATCGATAAAAACAATAAACAAGTTGTGATTATGGGCGAGATCTGTCAAACCAACGTGCCTTTGGAAATGTTCGCTTGCCTGCGCGGCACAAAAGAGCATGAATCAATAGTCTCAGTGCCAGTCGAGGCATACATTGTGCATACCGCCTTGCTGGCCGTGGGTGCGAAGGCCGGAAAACCCGTGCAATTCGTGCCCAAGTACGCTCCAGCCACGGGAAGCCAGATCGACATTACCGTGCGCTGGAAAAACAAAAAAGGCGCGGTCCAAACCGCCCGGGCGCAAGATTGGGTCCGCGAAATGAGGACCGGTAAGGCATTGGACCAACCTTGGATCTTTGGCGGCAGCGGATTTTGGAAAGACGAATCCACCGGTAAAGAGTATTATCAGGCCGAAGGAGGGGACTTCATCTGCGTGGCCAACTTTCCCAGCGCCATGCTGGATTTACCCATCCAGAGCAGCGAGTCCAATGCGGACCTGTTGTTTCAAGCCTTTACCGAACGGATTCCACCCCGCGGCACGCCAGTAACCTTGATCCTGAAACCAAAACCGGAAGGTCGGAGTTCTGAACCCTGAACCCTTTAGGCCAACAGCCGATCCACGCTTTCCAGCAGCCGGTCCATGGCAAAGGGTTTTCGGATGTAGTCGTCCACCCCGAGTATTTCGGCGTATGCTTTATGCCGATTGCCTTCATTGGCGGTAATCATGATCACCCGCAAAGGAACGGGTCGGGTCCGCCGTACTTTTTCCAGTACCAGAAAACCGCTCCGCCTGGGCATCATCATGTCTAAAATCAGCAAGTCGGGATCGTCTCGCTCGATCATGACAAGTCCCTGGTTGCCGTCCCGGGCAATGAGGATCTCATATCCGGCGGATTCCAAGGCAATCCGCATGGATTCCACGATCTCTCGGTCATCGTCTACCAAGAGAATACGTTTTTTTGGGTTTTGACCGTTATCGGCTTTGGTCTTTTCGTCGACCATAATGAAACTACCTTCCGAGTTTGTTGCCGAATACTAAAGCGGATTGACAAAACATCATGTCCAACCTCTGTAAAAGACTTCCTATATATGTCGGCATGAATACTTTATACCTAATGGACAAAACGATGGAATGCAAGAGCCTAAAGTCCTAGTTACACATCGATTATGGGCACCTCCCCTCCATCCCCCCCCATATGTAGGTTGTTATTTATTGAAATTTGATAATTTAAGTAAGATAAACCGACTGTGTATGACAGAAATTAAACTCGAAAAATAAAAAATTTAAAATTTTAGTTGAAACATGTTTTTACCCGGATTGACCGGACAGTATCGGGGTGTTAGAATCCCCTGTACTAGCGTGTGTGTTTATAGGTAAAAATGCAGGGGTCTGAAAATACCAAGGAATTTGGCAATGCAAATCCACCATAACCCGGTGGAAGTAATTGTCCAGGCGCCTGCTAAAGTAAACTTGTTTTTCGAGGTAATTGCAAAACGTAGTGACGGATATCATGAGATAGAAACGCTTATGTGTCCCATTACGTTGTTTGACACCCTGCGGTTTTCTACAAAATCGAGTGGGAATATAATATTTCAATGCGATATGTCCCTTGGATTCAGTTCCCTTAACATTGCTGAATCCGGGAGAATACCAGTAGATAATAGTAATTTAGCGGTACGGGCGGTTGAACTGTTAAAGCAGCATG
>JBEKGL010000067.1:0-11241 GCA_050012815.1 Thermoguttaceae bacterium | reverse complement strand
CTGGGGATTGGTATGCGACAGTTTTTCCAAGTCAGCCGTCATGGCTTCATGTTGGTCGGTCACTGCCTGTAGCCGAACCATCATATCCTGCCATACCCGAACAAGACGTCCCTCGTCTCTTAGTTCGTCAAGGTCGTCGACATAATTGCTCAGCAGCAAACAGAGCCGAGCGACTTCGCGCGGCAGGGCCTCGGGCTGTAGTTTTTCAATACGTTTCGCCAGCTCTTGGCATGTCATTGTCGTACCCCCCTTAGGAAAAGACATTTGCCCCAGAACGACGTGAAATCCGATAAAATCCCTTTCCGGTAAAATCTCCCTGACAATAATGCCAAACGGAAAAACCGAAAATGATATCTATAAAACTCTAGCTTAAATTCACAAGCGAAATGGAGGGCCAGGCTGTATATCGAATCCAGACGTACCCCAAAAAATGTTCACCCGGCGCTAAAATCCTGAAATCCTCCAGATCCGGCATTACCTGAGTAATACTCATAGCTTGCCGAGAAAAAACATGGAGTTATAATCTTGGTTTGTTAATTAAGGCCGTGTGAAAAATCAGAACCGGGGTGTGTTGCCCCGGTAATTCCATTCCCGGCACGGCCTATCTCTGTTGTGAAAATGCGGCATTATCTACCTGAAACTCAATAGCCCCCCTAACAGATGTTTTTCCATGCCTGAACTTGGTGTAAATATCGACCATATAGCCACGATTCGGCAGGCCCGGCGTACTTATGAGCCTGATCCGGTATGGGCGGCGGCCCTGGCTGAATTAGGAGGGGCCGACTGCATTACCCTGCACCTGCGCGAGGACCGTCGCCACATTAACGACCGCGATTTGCGAATCCTGCGCGAAACCGTTACCGTAAAACTCAACCTGGAAATGGCCTGTAATAAAGAGATTTTAGAGATTGCTTTAAACGTCAAACCCGATCAGGCCACGCTGGTGCCCGAACGCCGCGAAGAAATCACCACCGAAGGCGGGCTGGATATTATCACGCATAAAACGCGAGTCGCCGACACAGTTCTCCGCCTTCAGGACGCCGGCATTTCGGTCAGTCTGTTTCTCGATCCGGAAAAGCGGCAGATCGAAGAAGCGGCCCGATTGAAAGCCGATGCCGTGGAGCTCCACACCGGTCAATATGCCGAATCCCAAAGCGGCGCCCCAAGACAAAAAGAACTGGAAAAACTGGAAAACATCGGGGCCCTGGTTCGGCAATCAGGCATGGCCCTGCACGCCGGTCACGGCCTGAATTACCACAATGTCCGCCCTGTTGCCGCGATTGAAGGAATGTACGAATTGAATATCGGCCACAGTATCGTCGCCCGAGCGGTCATGGTCGGATTTCAGAAAGCCGTTCGGGAAATGAAACAACTCGTAGGGTGAGACGAAGTCCCACCATCTAGAAACCATGAGGATAATCTTAGTAATTTAATGCCATGACAACACGCAGTGAAGAATTTGCCGGTCTTTCGGTGGCCATGATCACGCCGTTCCGCAACGGTCAGGTGGATTTTGAGGCTCTGCAACAGCAAGTGGAGTTTCAAATTGCCGCGGGCACGACCTGCTTGTGCCCGACAGGTACTACGGGCGAATCGCCCACGCTCTCGCACCCTGAACACGAACGGGTAATCGCCGCCGTAATCGAAGCGGCCGCGGGCAAAATCAAGGTTATGCCCGGTACCGGGTCCAATAGCACTGAAGAAGCCTTACACCTCACACGTTGGGCAGCCGATTCCGGCGCCGACGCCGTGTTGATAGTAGCGCCCTATTACAACAAGCCCACGCAAGAGGGTTTTTATCAGCACTTTAAAGCCCTGGCCCAGGCCGTGGACATACCGATTTGCGTGTACAACATACCCGGACGCACGGGCAAGAATATCGAGCCTGATACTATCGTCCGCATGGCCGAATTGCCTAATATCACCATGGTCAAGGAGGCCACCGGCTCGATGGACCAGGCCTCGCAGATTATTAACGCCACCGATCTGACCGTCTTAAGCGGCGACGACAGCCTGACGCTGCCGCTTATGGCCATCGGTGGCCGGGGCGTAATTTCGGTCGTGGGCAACATTATTCCAAAAGACGTAATCGCCATGATCCAAGCCTTCGAGCGCGGCGATATGGCCGAAGCCCGGCAATGGCATCATAAACTCTTCCCCATCTGCCGCGACATGCTCGGTCTGGCCACCAATCCGATCCCCATCAAAATCGCCATGCGCATGCTCGACCGCGATACCGGCGAACTGCGCATGCCTTTAACCCCGCTAAATCCCGCCGAAGAAAACAAACTCCGCGCAACTCTCAGCCGCTACGGTCTGATCTAATTCAAGCCCCTACGACTTGATTTAATTGAAGATGTCCTGAAATTGGTTATCTTGTTGGTGTGGCAGTTGTACTGCCGCACCGATGCCCGATTCATGCAAGGGCGACAGTACAACTGTTGCCCCAACATGGTGGGTGTATCCACATGTTCGGGCCGAAGGCCCGGGATTCGCCCAGCCCTGGGCAACGCCCAGGGAATTCGGGGCGGCTACCAACGGCTTGACGACCCAACGGGCCAATGGTTTTCCATACGTAGCTATCTGCATCTTATATACTATTGTCATTACACCTGGAATGGTGGTTTTCACGTCTGACAAGCTTTATATAAGGCTTAATTCAGAACTTTTGCGCACCGTCGGGGTTATTACTTAATGGTGCATAGTGATTGATGGTTTTTCCCTAGTAACTATTCAACCCTCAAATTAACATGGAAAAGTGGGATTGACGGCTGTAGTTCGTCAGAATGGGGGGGATAATTATTGTTTTTTCCTTTGCGGCGAACTTTCTGAAATTGGGTGTTTACATAAAAGCCCTCATGTCCGGAGTGCAATCTTTGAACGCTTATATTGAAACCAATCGCGTAAGTATCGGTGTAGATGTCGGTTGCGGCATATTAAGGCGGATGCTTACTGCTGTTATGGCAGTATTGCTGTGTGCCATTTGGCCCATGCGGGCATTTAGCGACGACGATCTCTATGGCGTATTGTCTCTAACGATTAAAGACGATGTAGCCGTGAAGCTGCAACTGTCGGCCGAACAAAAGTCCAAACTGCAATCCCTAATCGACGACCGCGAGAACAAGGCAGTGGATTTGGCAATGCAGTTAAAGGATCTTCCGGCCGCCGATCGCGAGCAAAAATTGGCCGCCTTCCGCCAGGACTCGGAAACCAAATGTCTGGCCTTGCTTAACGCGGAGCAAAAAAAACTGCTGGAACGGATTCGACTTGGCCGATTGGGACTTGCCTCGTTGGCCGAACCGGCGGTTGCCCAACAGCTTGCCCTTTCGGAAGAGCAAAAAAAACAGATTGCCGACATATTGGAAAAACTCAAGCAGGATCTGGCCAAAAACGACGAAAAAAAATCGCATATCGTTCAAGCCTTGGCCGAACGGAGTTTGGCGGAGGTTCTAACCGATAAACAAAAATCCGATTGGGAGGCATTGGCCTCGGCTGAATCATCGCCGGGTGCCGCTTCCACGGCGTCCGAGGCGCAACCGCCGGCGTCGGACCAATCCAAGCCGCGTGAAACCGAGCCGGAAAAAGCTGCCGCATCGACGGAAAAAACGATCGCGGAAAAAACCGCGCCCGCTTCCGCCGCCACGGCCGCATCACCCAAGCCGCGCGTGGAATTGCCCAAACATCCCGAGAAAATCCGCTTTGCGTTTCGTTATCAGCCTTGGGACACTGTGATCAAAACATTCGCCGAGCAGGCTGGTTTATCGTTGGTAATAAATCCTGAAGCCAAGCCCACAGGCACCTTCAATTACGTCGACGAGGAGGAAAAGACTCCGGCCCAGGCCCTCGACATATTGAATGCACAGCTTCAGACCAGGGGCTGTACGCTGATTCGCCGCGACCGCATGTTGATGTTGGCCAGTCTTGACAATATCCCGCCTCTCATGGTGCCCACCGTGCCCTTGGATTCGCTCGATAAACGGGGCGATTCGGAGTTGGTCAACGTGAATTTTGATTTGGTAAAATATACACCCGACGAGGTCGCCGCGGAAATCGATAAACTCAAAGGCCCGACAACCGCGATAGTGTCTTTGCCCAAGTCGCGTCGGCTTTCCGTTACCGATACCGCAGTGCGGCTGCGGGTGATTCGCGATGTGGTTAAAAACTTGGAAGATCCGGAAGGCATTTACTCCGGACAATTGCGAATTTTTACGCTTCATTACGTCACTCCAGATAGTATATTGCCCAATCTGCGGCAGTTGCTCGATATCCCCAGCGATCAATATAAAACTTCCGACGGCTCGTTGCTTTTGACCGTGGAAACGAACAATAAGCGTATAGTGGCCACCGGCAGACCGGAAAAGCTCGCCCGAGTGGAACAAATTCTAAAAATGCTCGATGTTCCCCCGGGCGGCGCCAACCCCGGCGACCTGGATGGATCGCCGCAATTCGCGACATATTCCATCGATTCGGCCGATCCTCAACTAGCGCAGAAAGTAATGCAAACGCTGTTGGCCGGCCTGCCAGACGTTCGCATGGATCTCGATCCCAAGACCAACACCTTGTTCATCCTTGCCCGGCCCGCCCAACACGCCACGATTCGGGCCACTTTGGCTCAGTTGCAGCAAGATGCCCGGCGCATCGCGGTTATCCGCTTGCGAATGGTCGATCCGCAAACGGCCGCGCAGGCTATCAACAAACTGTTCGGCGCAAGCAGTGATGCGTCTAAAAGCGGTTCCTCGCCGCAAGTCGAGGCCGATCTGAGCGCCCGGCAACTGCTAATCCGCGGCACCACCGCGCAAATCGATCAGATCAGTTCCATGCTCCATGACATGGGCGAGCCCGTCGCCAACTCGATGGTCACTACCGGCAACGGCAAAATGCGGATGCTGCCCTTGTCGCAGCGGTCGATGGGATCGGCCTTGGAGCGGATCCAGGAAATATGGCCCACCATGCATCCAAACAGCAAGATACGCGTGGTGAATCCTTCAAATGCCATTCCTCAGTTCAGGCCGAGCGAGTCGGAAGAAACGGAATCGCAACAACGACCTTCGGATCGGACCCGACGGCCGCCGAGTGATTCGGATCGAAGAGAAAAAGGGCCGGCTTCATTAAACCCGCGAGAAAATACCCCCCCGCCCACCGAACAGCCCTCGGGAAACAAACCCCTCAATAGACCGCCCTTGCCGGATGATAGAACCACCGAAAATCCCCAAAAGGCCGTATTCCGCTTGGTCGCCGACGAAGTGCAAGTCGATACGCAGCCGGCCGAAACAAAAGAACTCCCAAAAATCGACGCCCCAAAACCGAAAACGTCTCCATCGGCCGCTTCCACGGGAAAAAAAGAACCCTCGCCGATCATCGTGGCCCCGGGACCGGGAGGGGTAATGATCGCCAGCGATGATGAAGAAGCATTGGACGAGTTTGAAAGACTGCTGATATCGTTGTCCGGGGGAACTACTTCCCGTCCGCAATATAACATGTTCTTCCTTAAACACGCCAAGGCCGCCGTGGTGGGCGCGACCCTCGACCTGATCTTGGGTGGCGGCACGCTCTCCACCGGCAATTCCACAAACACCGGCGGCGGTTCGTTAATGGGCAATATGTTCAACGCCGCCATGGGCGATCAGGCCGGAGGTCTCTTGGGATCATTCCTGGGCGGGACAGGGGGAAGCGGAGGCGGAAGCGTCCAGACCACCGGCACGATCAAAATTACTCCCGATTCCCGGCTCAACGCCCTGATCGTGCAAGCCAATGACACCGATCTTGATACAATCGAGCAACTCCTGAAAATTCTCGATCAAAAATCCAGTCCCGAGACTGTTGAAGTCAGTCCCCGGCCAAAATTGATCCCGCTGTACAACACCGATGCTTCCTCGATATCCGAAATAGTCCAGCAGGTCTATCGTGACCGCATGGTCCAAAGTGCCAACCAGAACATGCAAATGCCCGGCGGCGGACCTCAAGCCTTTTTTCAACAAATGATGGGCGGCGGCAGAGGAGGGCGCAACAACCAGCGCCAAGATGCCGACGAAACGCCGAAAATGTCCATTGGCGTCGATACAGTCAGCAATTCGCTTATCGTAGCCGCTCCGGAAGCTCTGTTCGAGGAAGTCAAGCAACTCGTGGAAACCCTAGATACCGCTCCCCCCGACAGCAACCAGTCGGTGCAGGTCGTCACGCTGCACAGATCCAGCACCCAATCGGTGGAAGCGGCTTTAAGCGCGCTTGGGGGCGAAAACATTCAAGTTACCCGCACTGGCAACAGTACCGGCGGCATGTCTTCTTCTCAATACGGTCAAGGCCGAGGAAGTTCTCAATATGGCCAGCGATCCGGTCGCGGTTCAACCGCATCAAGCGGGCAAAACCGCGGATCCCAACAGTACGGCCAACGCAGCGGCAGCAATACCCAACGCGGCACCGGCAGCACTAGAGGATCCACTGGCAGCGGCGGATTCGGCAGCGGTGGATTCGGCGGAATGGGCGGATTCGGCGGAATGGGCGGCGGAATGGGAGGATTCGGCGGCGGCGGAATGGGAGGATTCGGCGGCGGCGGAATGGGTGGCGGAGGTGGTGGTCGCGGAGGCGGCGGCGGTGGCGGTGGACGCGGCGGCAACAATTAACTATCCGCCATACTTAGATTTTGTATCAAAATAACCTAACCATTTTGAGCAGGAGGACAGTCATTCTTGCCTGTCTTTTTCCGGTCAGGCAAGAATGTCCGGCCTCCTGATTTGGCTGATCCAAATTCTACGACGTATTATTCAGGCGCAGGCTCTTGCGCAAGCCGACTGATTAGCTTGAATTCCGGCGTGCCCGCAACTCGACACCACTCAAAAAGCGCGGCTTCAGCGGTGGTCAGCGTTGCGCCTGCGGAATCCATCCGCTCCATGGCGGTTCGATAGTCGATTTCGAATCGCGAGCCGACCGCGTCCACTGCCACGAATACGCTCCACCCGTCGGATAAAAGATCAAGCGCCGTCTGCTGGACACAGACGTGCGCCTCGATGCCCGTAACAAGAATTTTCCGCACGCCGCGGTTTTGAAAATCATTAAATATTTCCGGACAACCGCCGCAACTGAACGTCAACTTGGAAGGGATGGCGCTGAATCGCTCGGCCAGTTCCGGCGCGGTTGCGCCAAGGCCTTGGGGATATTGCTGCGTAGCCGCCACGGGCAGGCCGAGGATTTTCGCCCCGTCGATCAGCCGCCTTATGTTCCATACAAGCCGTCGGCCGGCCGGAATCGCGGCAAGCAGTTTTTCTTGCACGTCAACAACCAAAAGCCCCGTATCGCCGGGCGACATTAACTCTGGACTGGAAGGCAATGGACGCTGATTATTCATACACAATCCACATTCGACTTTGCCCGGATTCCTGACTTCCAACCTCTGATCCCTGACCTCATTTATTGAATAAATTGTACTTCTTCCTCGGCGGCGTGAGTAGTGATTTCGCCTAGATCTTCGAGCCGACGGACAACATCCACGATTTGTTGCTGCATCTGCTCCACGTCCGACAGCCGCACCGGACCCAAATAATCCATTTCCTCTTTGAGCATATCGGCCGCCCGTTTGGACATGTTTTTGAAAATTTTGTCCTTAAGCTCCTCGCTGGCGCCTTTCAGGGCCATTGCCCATTGCGCACTTTCCACGTTTTTCAGCATGGCTTGCATGTCGCGGTCGCTTAGTTTGGCGATATCGTCGAATACGAACATCAAGCGGCGGATTTCATCGACCAATTTGGCGTCTTCCTGGGCAAGGTTTTCCAACAGGCTACGCTCAGTCGCACGATCGATCACATTGAGAATTTCCGCCACGGTGGATACGCCGCCGGCGTTTTCGAACTGCTGGTTCATCATGCTGGACATGCGATTTTCCAGTCCTTTTTCCACATCTCTAATAATTTCCGGACTGGTTTGGCCCATCGCGGCCACCCGGCGAATCACCGGCAATTGCCGTTCCACGGGCAGGCCGCTGAGTATGTCCGCGGCCAGCGCCGGGGGGACGTGCGAGAGGATCAAGGCGATGGTCTGGGGATGTTCGTCCATGATAAAGGCAAGCAGGTTCTGACCATTGACCTTCTGCAAAAAACCAAACGGCAGTGCCTCGATTGATTGACGAACGTTGTCCAACGTGGCGCCGGCCCCTTTGCCCAATGCCTGCTCGACAAGGCTTTTGGCCACATCTAATCCACCGGCGCGCCCGGAAAGGGCGTTCGGATTGGCATTTCCAAACTCTTGTATCGACTGCTCCTGCTCTTCGCCGCTTATAATACTGAGCTTGGCGATTTCGATGGAAACGGCTTCCACCTGTTTCGGCTCTAATTTGGCCAACAACTGAGCGGCCAGATTGTCCGGCATGCTTATCAGAAGAATGGCGGCCTTGCGGACATCGGAAATGTTCATGATGCCGGCTCCATGCAGACGGTTTTATTATTTATTAAACAAGGAGATTATAAATGCCGTGCTATCCTGCCCAAACTACCCGGGATTTCAACTCATCCAACTGAACCATACTTTACAAAATACCCAATTTACAACAATGGACCTGAATTGGGCTATGGCAGGGGCCGTATCGGCCGCATATTCGATAAAACTTTAATGCAAGTTGCTCGACTCTCCCATGAAAAAAATGGGGATAGGCGCCTTACTTGATACCCATTTATCATGGAAATTCACGTGCGACTCGGAGCCAGTCATCAATTTTTCACAATCTCAAAGCACCCGGCAGATGAAACATTTGAGATATTCGCTTTCCAGACATGAACAGATGATTGGATGATCGGGCGAAGCGCCGCGAGCGTCAAGAACTTGAATATCACGGCGTGTTTGCCGGGCAACGCCCACGAGCATGTAAAGAAAATCCTCCCGGGTGACAAGGCCCGAACAACTGCAAGTGACCAGGATCCCGCCCGGTTCCAACACGGCCAGGGCCAAACGGTTCAACCAGTGATATGCCTGTAAAGCCTCTTGAACGGCCCGGCGGCTGCGGGCGAATTTGGGCGGATCAAGGATCACGGCGTCAAAGCGTTCGCCTGCCGCAGCCAAGGATTCCAGGGTTTTAAATCCTTCACCACATTGAAAGCGGATGTTTGTTGCGCGGTTGAGCCGGGCGTTGGACTCGGCCAGGGCCAATGCCTTGGCGCTCGAATCAACGGCAACAATCTCCTTTGCGCCGCCCAGCACGGACGCGGCAAGGCTGAATCCGCCGCTATAGCAGAACATGTCTAAAACCCGGCGCCCCTGCATATACCCGGCCGCGATTTTCCGGTTTTCACGCTGATCCAGATAAAAACCCGTTTTTTGCCCTTCGGCCAGATCGACGGAGTAACGCAGACTATTTTCCACGATTTCCAGCGGGCCATCCGGCGACTGGCCGCAGTAATGCCCGTCCCGGAGTTCAAGACCTTCAGCCCGGTTGATTCCCCGTTCGGTTCGCAGCACCACCCCGCGCGCGCCGGTCAATTCAACAAGACAGGAGACGATAAGCGGCAGTCGAACGGCTATTGCCAGGGCGTTTACCTGCACCGCAAGGTAGTCGGCATAGCGATCGACGATCAGGCCGCTCAGGCCGTCGCCTTCGCTGAAAACCAATCGAGCCGCTCCCCGGGGATCGTCATAACCCAGTTGCCGGCGGAATTGCACGGCCTTTTCCAGTCGCCTGCGCCAGAAAGAATCGTCCAGCGATTCGGCGGCGTCCCAGGTGTAAAGCCGCACGCGGATGCGGCTGTGGCTGTTCAATAAACCCCGGGCGACAAACTTGCCTTTTTCCGATATCAAATCGACAACGTCGCCGTCGATGGCGTCGCCTTCGATACGTTCAATGGCCGAATCAAGCACCCACGGATGCCGCGCGTAAAAAGGCCGCGCTTTCTGGGGTTTCAGTACTACCCGGGTCAATTTCGTCCTTTTTGAAAGCTGGTGAAGGTTGTTTATTGAGGGTTCAGTGGGCAGTGGACAGGATTAAGTGGTCGGGGTTCAGGGTTCAGGACTTTGATTTTGTATCCACACTCTAAATCCCAAATCTTAAATCTTAAATCTTAAATCTCAAATGCTGAACCCTGAACCCTAACCACTAATCTCTAGTCCCTAATCTATTCCACGCCATCACCTCTGGCAATACCCTTGCACAATGGGACCTTGCAGGTAACAATGACGGCGACTTGCCGATTTTATTTCGTCTGAGATCCCGCCTCCCATGAAACTCGACCCATACGCCGCCTGGCGCATCCGCAATTTTCGCTTGTATGCCATAACTTGGTTCCTGCTGGTCTTTGCCAAGCAAGTGGAGACCGTGGCGGTGGGCATCAATGTTTACTATCGTACCGGAGATCCCTTGTCATTGGCCTGGGTCGGATTGGTCCAGGCCTTGCCGATAATTCTCTTGGCCATTGCGGGCGGCCAACTCGCCGACCGTTTTAATCGGCGCCATGTAATACTTTGCACATATTCACTGAGCGTGGTCTCGGCCGCCGGATTGTCGGTCGCGGCGTTTTTGCACGGTCCGGTCTGGTGGATGTATATATTTCTTGGTCTGGGGGCCATAGGCTACGCATTAGGCGGCGCATCGCGGTCCTCGATCTTGCCGCAGATAGTCGGCGCCGAAATTTTTAGCAACGCCATCACCTGGAACACCTCCATTTTTCACATCGCCGCGATGACCGGCCCGGCCGTGGGCGGACTTGTCATGGGTTGGGAAAAAACCGCCGTGGCCGCTTTTGTGTCGGTGATGTTTTTACGGATGTTTTCCTTGGTTGGCGTGGCTTTCGTCAAAAACCGCCCGCAATCCGAGCCCATGGGGGCCATATCCTTGGAAAACGTATTGGCCGGCCTGCGCTTTGTCTGGAACACCAAACTGATTTTGGCCACCATTACGTTGGATTTGTTCGCCGTGCTGTTGGGCGGTTTTACCTATCTCCTGCCGGTGTTCGTCAGGGATATTTTGCAGGTGGACGAAGCTTGCGTGGGTTATCTTCGGGCGACCGAAGCCGTCGGCGCGGTGTGTGTTGCGATGTTGATCGCCCATTCCCCGCCGATGAAACGCGCAGGGGCGGCAATGCTCTGGGCGGTCACCGGATTCGGCGCGGCCACGATCGTTTTCGGTTTATCGCGGTGGTATTTGCTCTCCATGCTGATGATGTTTTTTATCGGCGCCTTGGATAACATCAGCGTAGTGGTGCGGCACACAATGGTGCAAATGCTCACGCCCGACGCCATGCGCGGCCGCGTTTCGGCGGTAAACAA
>JBEKGL010000066.1:0-11295 GCA_050012815.1 Thermoguttaceae bacterium | reverse complement strand
AGACTATTTCGCCGCTCTCGTCGAGATATTGCAGGAATTGTTTGCCGGAGTAGTCGATAAAGGTGGGGCTTTGTTCTTCGACGACGGTTTGCACTTTGCCCGTGGCGGCCTCGGCGGCCAAAATCCGCATGATCTGGTGGCCGCGCTGATTGTAAAGGAAAAAGAAACGCCCGGAATCGGGGTCCCAATGCATGTCGATCACGCTCCAGGGATTGGGAAACAACTCGTCGGCGACGGGAATGTGTTTTCGGCCGGCCACCTCGAACAGTTGCGGTTTGGAAAGCGGAATTTTATCGCCCGGCTTGGGATAATCGTACGAATGCAGCTTGGGCTGCAACTGGTCTTTGGGCGATGATTCTACGTAATAGACTTTTCGCTCGTCGCCCTTTTTTGTACGCAGGACGGCCAGTTTTTTTGAATCGGGCGACCAGAAAACTTCGCCCGAGTATTCGTCGTCGGCCGAGCCGTCGTCGCTCAGGGCGAACTCCTCGCGCGATTCGGTGTCGCGCAGATAAAGGTTGTGATCCTTGAAAAAGGCGAACCATTGGCCGTCGGGCGAGGCCGCGCCCTCCGGCCTGGGACCGCGGAACCGCCGCCGCGGCCTGTCCTGGGGAGGTTGCGTCCCGTCTACGACCACGGAAGCGGGCTGCTCCTCGGCCTCGTAAACGGCCAAAGTCTTGCCGTCGGCATCGGCGACCAGCCAGGCGTGCCCGGCGTAAGTATGCTGTAGGTATTTATCGCCCGGCTTTATTTTACCGTACGACTGGCGATTTCCGTCCCCGTCGAGCCAGAAGATTTCCACTTCCGCCTTGGTGCGGTTGATAAAGGTCAGCGAGGTTTCTTCGCCGGTCGACTTGCTCTCGCGCAAAGCCGGCTGCGGGCGGAGTGGGCGCAGCGGTTTTTCCTCGCTTTTCGCCTCGCGCAGCTCGTAGTTTTTCAGATCGCAATGCCATATCTTGCCGTCGACGTGCAGCAGAACGACATTCGGATCGTCTTCGATAAAATCGATCTCGTCGATGGGCAGTCGCCGGGCGTCGACTTCCTTTTCCAAAACTTTGCCCAGCGATTTCGCCAGTTTTTCCTGGTCGAAGGCCGGTTCTCGCGTGCCTTTGACCGCATCGACCAGGATGAATTCCCACGCCTCCTCGCCCAGGTCGTTGCGATACCAGAACCGCGCGTTGTCGGCCGACCAATTGGGCTTTACCCGGTTCTTGAAGACCTTGTTCGCGGTAAGTTTTCGCAAGCCGTTGGCTCGCTCATAATCGGCCTTTGTGCCCTGGGCCGGCAACGATGCACAAAGATTAAAGAAAACGAGTATTGCCAGAGTATTGATTAGTAATGTTGAACGTTTGGCGGATAGCATTGCGTGTGGTTTCATGGCGGTTTGGAATAAATATGGTTGTTTCATTAAACATATTTAGCCCCGGGTGAATACATCCGGGGATTCTAATGTATAACAGCAAATGTGAGTTTACTTTTCTCTAGCCCAGGCGTTTAACTTTTCCCGGTCAGGGCGTTTTGTTTTTCTCTAGCCCAGGCGTTTTACGCCTGGGACGCGGAGAATTCCACAATCCTTTTCATGCAGCCCCTTTAGGGGCGTCTGAATATCGGATGAACCCCGTAAACGGGGTTGACAACACAATGTATGGTAATGGTTTTCAGCCCCAGCCGTAAACGGCTGGGCTAAGTAAAAATTGTGTTAAACGGCTGGGCTAGTAAAATAATTTGTTAAACGACCATATTATACGTTTACAGTTTATATTATTAACAGTGCTTTACCGGGATTTGCTCAGACGATCGCGCACCAACTCGGGCAGATATTTCACCGGAACCGAGGCCGCGTCGAGCACTGCTTCGTGGTATCGGCCCAGGTTGAAATTCTTTCCCTGTTCGCGCTCGATTTGCTGGCGCAGGCGATACATTGCCGTGCGTCCCACGAAATAAGTGGAAAGCTGGCAGGAAGTCTGTTTCGCGCGGATGATTTTCAACCGCGCCTCGCCTTCGGACTGGTAGGCGTCATTCATTAGAAATTTCAATGCCTCGTCGTCGGTCATCGAGGTGCAGTGCAGTTTATGGTCGAGGATTGCGTTTGCCACCGCGCGGAGATAGAACTTCTGTTGGGTCAATCGCAGGGCCAGGTCCCAGTCGCAGTAGCCCTGATCGAGCATCATCTGTTCGGTATAGACCGCCCAGCCTTCGACATATACCCCCGATTCAAACACCCGGCGAATGAGCGACGGATTGCGGTGGGCGTATTCCAATTGCACGAAGTGGCCGGGATAGGCCTCGTGGATGGTCAGTATTTGCATCATGTGCGAGTTGTATTCCTCCAGCAGGGTTTTCACGCGCTTGGTGTCCCAATCCTTAGGCGGAGGACTGACCGCGTAAAAACTTACGGCCTTGGGATCCAGGGGCGGGGCGGGCTCGCAATAGGCCGTGGAATTGCCGCGCTTGAATTCAGGCATCTCCACGACCTGACAATTGTCGGGATCGGGCAGGCGGACGATGTCATTTTCGGCAATGAACTTCTTGATCTTCTGCACGTTTGCCCTGGCGACCGACACAAGGTCTTCCGGCTTGCTGTGTTCAAAACCAATCTTCTCCAGCACCCGTTCGATGCAAAAACGGCGCCCCTCGGCGTCGTCCGGCGGCTGCGCCTGCTTGGGAAAATAACGGCTCCACAGTTGCCGGGCGATTAGATACATGTCGCGCTGGACGCGGACGAATTCCGACTCGGCTTCGGCCAAAACCTGCTCGGGCGTTACGTCCGCCTCGAGTTCCATCTCCAATTTTTTGGCGAACTTTTCTTTGCCCAACCGCCATTGGCCCTTGGCATTGGGCAACAGTTCTTTTTCCAGGAATTGCTGGTATTGCTTCAGCGATTCGACCACGGGCCGGGCGGCCGCTTTTAAGGCGTCCGATTGCGGCGTATCGCCGGCCACTTCAAAAATATCCCGCTCGTAAAAACCGATCGCGCCTCTGTTTTGTATAACAGCGGTTTCGGTCGCCACGGCCGGAGGATTTTTTAGACTTCGCTTGGCTTCGGCGACCACCTCGGGAATGTGCTTCATCCGGGCAATGGCGTTGGCAATGTTGGTCTCCCTGGGCAGCGTGGACTGCGTCAACAGCGTGTATACGCTCTCGTTGATGTAAGAGTTGTAGATCCGCGGATCCAGTTCGAACGGCCGCAGGTTCTCGGCCAGCCAGATAAATGCGCTCAGTTGATGACGGAAAATATCGTAATCGACTTTTCCGTCGCGCGACAGTTTTTCATAATCCACCTGCTTGGTCAGTTCTTCCAGGGTTTTGCGCGAATGTTCGATCCAATTCTTTCGGGCTTGGGGTGAAAGATCGTCCAGCAGATTGTCGAAACGATGGTCGCCCAGCCGGGTCGCTTCCGTCGGCCGAAGGCGAAAGGTTTCGTCCAGATACTGCTTGAAAAATGTGTTGAGCTTTGCGTCAGCGTCTTCGGCAAAAGCGAAAGAAGAACCGGCCGATAGCAAAAATAGCGCCGCTACAATGTTTCCGATAATTGTGATTTTCATCTTGCTTTAGTTCCTTAGTGCTTATTTCATGCTTTTGGAGGCAATGCGGGGGCAACGATCCCCTTATTGATGGATGTATTTATTTTAACTTCTTGGAATTGGGAAAATCAATGGGTGGGATTCTTCTTTCTTCTTTTATAAGCGGAATAGGTCGTGTATAATATCGAGACTTAGCAATTTGTTTTCGCATAATTCCAATGAAAAAGGATAATTGATTCATGAAAGTAGGTTATCGAGCATTTATTTTAGTTTTAGCGTTTGGTTTCTCTAGTTTTGCGCAACTGGTTTGTGCACAAACGGGTTTGTTCGACGACCAAAACGGCGGAATGTCGGGAATGGGCGCCGAGGCCAAGGATATTCTCAAAGTTGATGCCCAATTCACTCCGCCCGACGGAAAAAAGCCCGCCATGTTGTTCATCACGGCCGAAATAAAACATGGCTGGCACATCTATTCCGTGACTCAGGCGTCAGGAGGCCCGATCCCGACGAAAATCGAATTGAACAAATCGCCGCAATATCGTCTTGCCGGCGCGTTTAAATCGCAACCGCAACCTAAAAAGGGCAAAGAACCCGACGCCTTCGGCGACTTGCAGATCGAAACCCACGAAGGAACGATAACCTGGTACGTCCCATTGGAATTGGCGCGCGGCGCGAATCCGGCCGGGCTGAGGATCGAAGGAAAGGTTTCTTTTCAGGCCTGCGACGCCTCGTCTTGCATACCGCCCGGGGATGTTCCTTTTTCGGCAACCATAGGCGAGGGCGTGAATGTGCCGGTCGAAACACAGGCGGCAATTGCGCCCGGCGCGGAGACTTCTAAGAACACCACTTCGGTTCGTCAGAGCGAAACCGGCAATACGCTTTGGATGCAATTAGGTTTCGCCTTTCTGGGCGGTTTGATTTTAAACATCATGCCATGCGTTTTGCCGGTAATCAGTCTGAAAATTTTCTCATTCATGCAGCAGGCGGGCGAGCATCGCTCGCGCGTATTCGTTTTGAATGTGTGGTATTCGCTGGGATTGCTGGCGGTGTTCATGGCGCTGGCCGCATTGGCCGCCACGGCCGGATTGGCCTGGGGCGAGCAATTCACCTTGCCCTGGTTCAAGGTGGCCATGACGGCCTTGGTGTTTGTAATGGCGCTGAGTTTCCTTGGCGTGTGGGAAATACCAATTCCTGGTTTTGTGGGCGCGGGCAAGGCCGGCGAGCTTCAAGCCCGGGAAGGACCGGGCGGGGCGTTTTTCAAAGGGGCTTTCGCCACGATCCTGGCAACACCATGCAGCGGACCGTTCCTGGGGCCGGTGTTCGGATATCTATTAAAACAACCGCCGTATATGGCTTATTTGATATTCGGCGCGGTGGGACTGGGCATGGCTTCGCCCTATCTGGTGATCGGCGCGTTTCCCGAACTAATCCGCTTTTTGCCAAAACCCGGCCGTTGGATGGAAACCGTCAAGGAACTAATGGCATTCTTGCTCTTGGCCACGGTTGTTTATTTATTCAGCACGCTTAGCGCTGCATATTTTCTTCCCACCTTGTCTTTGCTGATCGGATTGTGGTTCGCCTGTTGGTGGGTCGGGCGAACGCCTTTGACTGCTTCGATAAACACCCGGCTTACGGCATGGTTGGGCGGAGCGCTGGTAGCGGCTCTTGTGGGCTGGTTCGCATTCACGATTTTGTTAATGGAATCGAAAATCCCCTGGCTGCCGTTTTCGCCCCAGGCATTGTCCCAAGCAAGAGCGGAGGGCAAGACGGTAATGGTCGATTTTTCAGCCGCTTGGTGCCCGACTTGCAAAACCAACTTGAAATTGGCCGTCGAAACCGATGCAGTGTACGAACTCATCAAGGCCAACGGCGTGGTTCCCATGCTGGCCGACTGGACCGATCGATCGCCCACGATAAAAAAAGCGTTGAACGATCTGGGCCGCAATTCCATTCCAGTTTTGGCCATCTGGCCCGCCAATTCGCAAGGACAAGAACCAATTATCCTTTCGGATTTGTTGAGCCAAAGCCAAGTGCTCGAAGCCCTAAAAACCGCCGGGCCGTCGAAGTAGGGATTGGGGATTGTGGATTAGGAATTGCGTTCCCACGCCGGAGCGCTGGGAACGAGTGATTTTAGGTTATCAGTTTTCAGTAATCAGTTTTCATGCCTCCGGCCTACAGCCTTTTATTCTCATCCTTCATCCTTCCCCCCTCATCCTTTCTCCCAAACCACTCCCTGGGGACCTTTTTCGGCGCGGCCGATGGGCCAGGCTTGGAGTTTTAGCCGCTTTAATTGCTGGCGGATGCTATCGGCATAAAAGGGCGCTACTACCAAGACCAGACCGATGCCCATGTTGAACACCTGGTCCATTTCGGCCTGATCCACGTCGCCCAGGCGTTTTAGCCAGGTGAATATGGGCGGGACGGGCCAAGCGGCGCGGTCGATCGTGATTTGCACTTCCTCGGGCACGATGCGGGCGAGATTTTCGCACAGGCCGCCGCCGGTGATGTGGGCGATGCCGTGCACCACGTTCTTGACGCGATAATAATTTAATATTTGACGCACCGCCCGGGCGTAGATTATCGTGGGTTCCAACAGGGCCTGGCCCACGGTCCGGTCGAGTTCCTCGACGTGGTCGTTGACCTTTAGGCCGGCGATGTCGAATACGATTTTCCGCGCCAGGCTGTACCCGTTGGAATGTAAGCCCGAGGATGCCACGCCGATAGCCACGTCGCCGGGTTCGATCGCACGACCGTCGATGATATTTTTCTTTTCAACCACGCCCACGCAAAAACCGGCCAGGTCGTAATCGCCGGGTGCGTACAGATCGGGCAGGATCGCCGTCTCGCCGCCCAAGAGCGCGCAATCGCTTTGGATGCAGCCCGCCGTGATGCCTTGGACAAGCTGTTCCAAAAGATCCGGATCGTCCTTGGGCATGGCCACGTAATCGAGGAAGAACAACGGCTCGGCCCCGCAGCACAGGGCGTCGTTTACGCTCATGGCCACCAGGTCGATGCCCACGGTGTTGTGCACGCCCATTGCCATGGCTACTTTGAGCTTGGTTCCCACGCCGTCGGTACAGGAGACGAGCACCGGCTGCTTGTAATTTCGGGAAAAGAGTTTATTGGCGAAATCGAGTTGGAACAGCCCGGCGAAACCACCCTCCAGTGGTATAACTCTGGGCGTGTAAGTCCGCGACAAAAGCCCGGGCAGCCGGGCCATCGCCTGACGGTAAACATCCAGATCAACGCCGGCATCCTTATATGTTGCTTTGGCCATCTTATTATTTTGTCCCCTCTCCCGCCGGGAGAGGGCTAGGGTGAGGGCTTTTCTTGGAGAGGGAAGACTGCCGTATTTTAATACACAATCTATCAATTGGAAGGGCTATGAAGTCCTTAGGGTGCGTGCTTGCAAGCACGCTTAAATTTCCCATAATGATAAGCAATTCCGAATCCCTAGGAGATTACGGCCATGCTACGGTGGAAACAATTTCAAAGGCATAAAAGAGTACGCATGGCGGCAACAATGTTGCTCGCCATGACAATGACAGCCGTTCCCTTACAAACGGCGTTTGCCTTGATTACCGGTGGGGAAGGAAACAGCCCTCTTCACGACCCCGGCTGGCCTAATGGCGCGGCCGCGATCTTTAACAACCCGGCACGCATCGCATGGTGGGAAGGCCCGCCTTTTGGCGGCGGACAATGGAATGCAGAATGTCGCGGTGATACCAAAGCCTTTAACGCGGTCCTGGCCGACTTTGCTAAGTTGGATGTGAAGACCAAGCGGGTCATCGTGCACGACGGCATCGGAAAAAGTATCTGGCTCAGTCCCAATGATGACCCGGCAAAGCGGGCGGCCGCAAATGTGGACTGGATCTTCACGGTCTGGGAACCCGCCAGTTGGGAGCGCCTCCGCAAGTTTCCAGTTGATATCAATCCCATTAATGTCGGCGATGCGGACAAAGGCCCTCCGGCCCAGATCGATGTTTACACCGGAGGCGCGATTCGCTGGTCCGATGTGACTGTTCCGGAAGGTGTCGAGTTGGTCGACGAACGATTGGAGGCACATGGTTTCACGCTGGCAGACGGAGTCGTGATCGAAGGCAAGGTCGTCGATCTTGCCACAAAACAACCCGTAGCTGCGCGGATACTATTGCAACGTATTGAATCGGGACCAAAGGGAGTGCGAAATTACACCGTCGCGAGCGAGACGGTTACCGATGCTCAAGGTCGTTGGGTTCTGAAAAATGCGCCGGATGGCGGGGATCGCGTGGTCGTGGAGGCGGACGGTTATGTGCCGAGGGTTACCGGCTACGTCCAGTACGACCAGCCCGGCTGCCACTCCTACAATTGCGGACTGTTGCGCCCCGCGATTGTTTCGGGCCGCGTCACCGACGACGCAGGCAAGCCGCTGGCGGACGTGAAGGTGCTTCTCATGAACGTCGGGTCCCGCATGGACGGACGCTATGAATCGCCGCAGGAATATTCATCCAAGACCGATCCAGACGGCCGCTTTCATTTCGATCAAGTTCCTGTCGGAAGCGCCACGATTCGGCTGTACAAATCCGGCTATTGCCATCCGGGGTTGAGTCAGCCGATCACTGCGCCGGCAAAAGATGTTGAGCTAAAAATGATAAAATCAGCCAGTGTCCTGGTCACAATCGACTTTGCCGGAACATATCACCCCGAAGAGTACATTGTGGAGATCGAACCTGAGGGCGGATCAATAGTCGGATCGTGGGGAGGATCGGGAAAAATCGACGCAAAGAATCAAATCTTATTCAAAGACGCTCCGCCAGGACGATATGTCCTGCAAGGACGGCCGAATCCATTTAGGGGCAACGGACAGACCTTACCGGTCACGATTGACTTGAAAGGCGGCCAGACAAAAGAGGTCACATTGTCCGCCCGGTGACGGAAGACGACTGGTTCGATTATCGCCTGGAAAACGATCCAAGATTCCTCCGTCGAATCGAGAAGGCAAGAAGCAGCATCAAGTCGGGCAAAGGCGTTAGATTGGAAGACGTGTAGTGCAATATAAAAAAGATAGGGGTACGAGTAAAAGATATGTGGGAATAAGGCCCCATATTTACTCATTCTAGCCTTAAAAGCCCTCACCCTAACACTCTCCCCCCGGGAGAGGGAACTTTTTGATATCTTCTCCCAGATGGAGAGGGGACTTCTTTTATCTTTTCTCACAATTCCCGTAGGGGAAATATCGATTTTTCCGGTAAATCCAGGGGCAAAGTGGACTTTTTGCATCTTCCCGCCCGCTTGATGTTGAAAAAAAGCTATATCTTCCAGGGGAACTCCGGTTAAGCGGAGGATTCCCTAATTTGCATCTCCCGTAACGCAAAACACCAAGGTTGCAGGCTTTAGACTTTAGGCTGTAGACAAAAGGAACAAGGTGGTGGAAGGCGAAAAATAAAACTGTCAACTGACGACTGTTAACTGACAACTGATGAAAAAGGGGCAACAAAGGATGAGCAATGGATGTAACCACCATAGGCGGGCTGATACTTGGATTTTTGATGATGGGCTGCGCGCTGGCCTTTATGGGAATGAGCGGCGAAGGGGGCGTGAATCTGGCCGGATTCATCGACCCGCCGGCGATCATGATGGTTCTTGGCGGGGGCGCGGCGGTAATGCTTGTGGGTTTTCCCCTGCCCCGCGTGCTTTCCATGTTTCCAATCGCTAAAAAACTCTTTTTCCGGAAAAAGGAAAATCCGGCCGAGTTGATTCAATCCGTGGTCAAATTGGCCGAAGTCGCCCGCCGCGAGGGACTATTGGCCCTGGAAAATCTGACCAAGGACATCAAGGATCCGTTCGTGGCCTTGGGCATTCGGATGGCTGTCGACGGAATCAAGCCGGAGATCGTCGAGGAAATCATGCGCAGGGAAATCGAATCCATGGAAACCCGGCACCATGAAGGGCGAAAGGTGTTGGAGACGGTCGGGCGCTGCGGTCCGGCGTTCGGGATGATCGCCACGCTTTTGGGATTGGTGATGATGCTGGGCAACTTGTCGAATGCGGCGTCGATCGGCCCTTCGATGGCCGTGGCGTTGATCGGGACTCTTTACGGCGCGGTTACCGCCAATTTGATTTGTATTCCGATGGCCGAGAAACTATCCTGCCTCAATCATGAGGAGGTGTTGATAAAAGAGATTGTTCTGCGCGGGGTATTGTCGATCCAGTCGGGCGATAGTCCCCGTGTGGTCGAGCAGAAGTTGATTACGTTCCTGCCGCCGAAAATGCGGCCTTCCAGGGAGGCGGCGGCGTAAGGTCATGTCTAAAAAACCCCCACTACCGTCGTCGGAAGGCGGAGCGCCGGAATGGATGGTGTCCTATGCAGACATGATAACCATTGTGATGGCGTTTTTCGTCGTGCTCTACGCCACCACCAGCGGCGCCGGGAAACACGACAAGGGACATTCGGCCGCGGACAGCAAAACCGAGGCTAAAAACGACCATCCCGGCGGTGAAAAAGCGAAAGGGGGCAATCTTGAAGATGAAAAACTAAAATCGGTGTTTGCCTCTTTGTGCGATCGGTTCGGGCCGAATTGGACGCTAGCCAATTGCTGGATGGGAGGGCCGACCGCGCTAAAGGGCCGCCTTCCGGCTGAACTGAGAGCCAGGCCGGGCGACAAACGGGCAAAAAGTCTCAGCCTCGGCCTGCCCAACGGCGCAAGCAGCGTTGCCGTGTGCGTAAGCAAGCCGGGCGAATCCACTATGCCCGGCGGACGCATCTTTTTTGACGAGTTTTCGGCCAAATTGGACGACTCGCAAAAAACCGATCTGCTTTTCGTGGCCCGGGAACTGGCGGGCAAATTACAGAAAATCGAGATCCGCGGACACGCTTCGCGGCAACCTTTGCCCAAGGATTCGCCATTTCAGGACCATTTCGATCTGGCCTATGCTCGATGCCGCGCCGTATGTAAGTTTCTTGAGTCGCACGACATTGATCCGCAGCGCGTGCGATTGTGCGTGTCCGCCCAAAACGAGCCTGCCGACACGCTCAGCGCGCCGGTGTACGGCGAAAGGAATTCGCGCGTGGAGATTCGCCTTTTGAACGAATGGCTCAAAGGCGCGGATATGGCTCAAGGCGCGATTTCCGCTTTAGTCCCGGCCGCGGCGGCAAAATAAACCTCTTGACAGAAAGTCGAAAAGTTGCAAAGCTCGGCTTTTTGCTAGTCGGGTAATTCCCCCCAAATTGACAATCTCGTTGGTGCGGCAGTTGTACTGCCGCATCCGTGCCGGATCATACCGGGGCGACAGTATAACTGTCGTCCCAACAAGGCTTTTGACGATGAATTTCAGGACACGCTCAAACTGTTCGGAGCATAAGCGTCATGCACAGAGCTGCATTTGATCGATCATTGGCGGCGTTGCCGGGGCTGGGAATTACGATCGCTTGGATGTTCGCCGCCGGGTGCGGGCTTGTATCCGCGGCAGGGTCTGAAAAAAATTGGACTGCCGATAGGCCGGCGCCGCCCGATGCGCCGAAACTTTCTTGTTTTGCTCCGGCCGGGGATTTGGTCAATCAAGTACGCGATTATATCAAGGAAATCGAAACGACGCTGGCAAGCGAAGAAGAGTATAAAGATTCGGAAGGGAAGATCGGCAGATGCACGGGCACCCTGGCGGTGATCGCTCTTTGCCTGGGGCTGCACGATGAACCCAACGAATACAAGGCCCGTGCCGCCGCCTTGATAAAGGCCGCACAGGAACTAGCCGCCACGACCGATTATCAATCGGCCAAAAAAGCCTTCGACGG